>NATN01000190.1 GCA_002085355.1 Candidatus Zhuqueibacterota bacterium 4484_87
ATTTTCTTTCCGCGCTCTCTCCGCTGCAAATACCATTAAATGACTTTCCAGAGTTTCTTCCGCTCCGGATAAAATTTTGCTCGGGTCATTTTCCGCAACCGCCGAAATAAAACTTTTAATCCACTCAAAATCCCCGCCGCCATGTCCGGATAGTTTCGAATCTTCTGCCATGACTTTTAAATCGAAAATTTCTGTCTTATCTGTCAAAAAATCATACACTCGAATAATATCGCCATCGCAGTAGAGTTCTCCCCTGGTACCGAATATGGTCGTTTTACGATAAGCTTCTTCGGTAAAGGCAGTAACCGTAAAACTTGCCGTGATATTATCTTCAAAGAACATATTCACAACTTGATGGTCAACCACATCATTGACGCCCTGGTAAACACAACGTCCGTAGGGACCTGTCCGAAGCGCTTCGGTAAGACTTTCCTCCGTTGGGTTCGGTGTGACGACACTAACAGGCCAATCGGTTTTTCCTTTCTTCAAAAATCCAAAATAAATCTTTTTCGCTGAATAGGGGCATTCCGGTTCATGGGGACATTCATAGCAGTATTCTGCTGCGCCATCGGGTTTATTTTCTTCGCGGAAATATTTCAATGCGCCAAACGAAGAAACCGCTTTGCACTTTCTGCCTACAATATAACTGATCCAGTCCAGATCATGACAGGATTTCGCCAGCAAAAAAGATGACGACTTTTTTTCATCGTGCCAATTTCCCCTAACATAAGAATGGGCATAATGCCAATAACCGACTGGCTCTAAATGTTGAATACTGGCAATATCGCCAATGGCACCGCGGTTTATAATCTCCTTTATTTTTTTGGTAATAAAATTATAACGCAAGACATGTCCCACCGAAACGATTGAAGAATTGTCCTTTGCAGTTTTAGCGACTCGAAGACAATCTTCTTCGCTATTTGCCATCGGCTTTTCCAGAAAAAGATGATACCCCTTTTTGGCAAAAGCGACCGCGATTTCCGCATGAAGGGCATCCGGCGTGGCAATAATTACCGCATCGGCAAACTTCTCCCGTGAAATAAATTCTTTCCAATCCTCCGCCACATTTTCGTCAGGAATATCGTTTTGTTTTTTCAAAAATTCGCGCTGATACTGACGGGGCTCTGCAACTCCCACCACCTTTGCCTTATCCGGATAGTGAACAGCATATTTCCCAAAATAAGTACCGCGGTCACCGGCACCAATAACAAGCAAAGTAACAGGTTTTTTCATCATACGTTATTCTCTCAATTTAAGTTATTCAACATTTCCCATCGACCAATTACGGACAATTTTACTTCAACCATTTAGCCAAATTTTCAGCCACAAAGCGATCATCGTTTAAATGCGGATAGGCTGCATAAACGCGATCAATTTCCAAAGCTTGCTGCGCCGTTAAAACTTCATCAGAATTCAAAGTCAAAACATTTTTCATTAATCCCTGGCGGCGCAGAACTTCATGAATGCCAACGATACAACCGGCAAAGTTGTTTGCTGCGTCAAAAAAGGCAGCATTGCAATCGGTAATCTGAGTACTCAGAGTCAGCAATTGCGACTCATCTTCATTGTTATGAATCTTTTCCAACAACTCCACTGCCGATTTTGTCCAGACCGCCCAGTGTCCCAACAACCCGCCGACAATCCGTTTCCTGACAATTTTATTATCCGCCGGAATAGCATATTCAGTAAGCAGATCCGCGACAATATTATCATCATTTCCGGTGTATAATGCAATTTCACCATGCCTGCCTGATTCAACCACTCCGCGAACCACATCCAATGTATGATACCGATTGAACGGCGCTATTTTTATCGCAACGACATTCTCAATTTGACAAAACGCTCGCCAAAATTCAACATCCAACTTTCGTCCACCAACAGCGGTCTGTAGATAAAACCCCACCAGCGGAATGATATCTGCAACTGTCCGGCAATGCGTTAATAATTCCGAATTACTGGCATCAGGTAAAGCAGCCAGACTTAACAGTCCGGCATGATAACCCAAATCAACAGCGAGTTTCGCCTCGGCAACAGCCTGATCTGTTTTGCCAACGATACCAGCTATTTTCACAATCGGTTTTTTAGTTCGGGCAGTAAAGCGATCAATTTCTTCTGCTGCCAACTCCAGTACAGGTTTAAACAACCCGATTTCAGGTTTCCGAATTTCAAATTGCGTGGTGTGTACTGCCACTGCCAGTCCACCGGCTCCAGCTTCCAGATAGTATCTGGTTAAAGCCCGTTGATAACGTTCATCCAATCGCCGATCTTCATCCAAAGCTAAGGGATGAGCAGGAATGACCAGTCCTTTGTGCAGCGCAGCAGCGATCTTCTCTGGAATTTGAGGTAATGCCATGTTTTATCTCCTTTTACTAAAACTTTCCATTTCGCACTTCATAATGGGTAGGCTTGTTTAGCAGCGGTTGACCCTGTTCAATCCAACTCGCAATCCAAATTATCATCTGATCCAAAGTAACTTTCGGATAACCAAACAATCGATGTGCCCGAGAGGCATTGCTTAAAAACGCCGTCTCTGATTCTTCACCGACAAATTGAGGTTCGGTTTGAAAAAGCTCGCCGAATCGTTTGGCGACCCAGCGCAATGAAACTGTTTCCGGTCCTGTGAGATTAAGGATTTCAGCCGGAGAACCACAATAATCAAATAAACGTAAAATTACTTCATTGACGTCTCCCTGCCACATCATGTTGGCATAGCCTATGGTCAAATCAACCGGCGACTTGTTAAACACTTTCAGCGCAATATCAACCAAAACCCCGTAACGCATTTCAACTGCATAGTTTAATCTGACGATCAATACCGGCGTCCCATATTTTTTACTACCATACTCAAACATCCGTTCTCGTCCCAGACACGATTGAGCATATTCACCGATCGGATCAAGAGGATCTTGTTCGGTGCAGCCACCACCGCTTACCGGAACCAATGGATATACACATCCAGTGGAAAAAACAACGATCCTTGATTTCGTGAAACGATCGGCAATCAGGGCTGGTAAATACGAATTAATCGCCCACGTCATCGCTTGGTTCTCCGTGGAACCAAACTTCATTCCTGCCATAAAAATGACATTTTTTATTTGAGGCAGGGAATCAAGAAACTGACGATCAAGCAAATCGCCATGAATGGTCTCAATGCCGGCTTGTTCTAAATTTTCTCGCCGGGCATCGGATTCAAAAAGAGAGACGCCAACAACTCGTTTTTCAATACCAGCCTGCTCACAAGCACGTTTCGCCATCTTGGCCAGTGAAGGTCCGATCTTTCCGCCAACACCGAGAATGAGTATATCTCCCTTTAATTTTTTCATTGACTCCACAAGCTCAGATGTCGGCAGTGACAATAAATCCTCCAACTGAGCTTCGTTTTTAATTTTGTTCGGATAAATTTTCATCTGATCACACCTCTCAATCTTTTTGTTTTTTCATTAAGTTGTTCATGTATTCGACGTATTGCGGAAAGGCGATCTCCGGTCCCGGAATCTCGGGATGCCATCGCTTTTCCCATTCCAACGATAAATACCCGTCGAATCCTCCTCTACGCAATACATTAAAAATTTCATAATGCGGCAATACGCCGTCCCCCATTAGACAGGGCACAAAACCGTGTTCCGCTGATTGATCAACCTGAGAATCCTTCCAGTGAGTGTGACAAATCCATTGACGCAGACATTCCCAGGTCTTCTCAGGCTCTTCGCCGACAAACATGTATGGATGATTCACATCCCAGAGGATACCCACCTTTTCCGAGTTTACTCTTTCCATCAATTTTCTGAAATGCTCGCAGTGCATCCAGTCATCATGGGTTTCAATGGCTAACCTCACCGGCATGTCTTTAACAATCTCCACCATCTTTGTTAAAATTTCCGCTGCCCGGTCAATGGCTTCCTCCCAGGCGACTTTGCCAATACTACCGCCGAAAATTCGAATATAAGGCGCATGAAAAATCTCGCAAAGTTGCGCATACCGTTTGATTTCATCCAAATATTGTGACTCATTGCTCAAATCCATATTGCTCATAAACACCGAGCTGGAAAAGCAACAAATTTCAACACCGGTATCATTTATTATTCGCAATGTTTCTTGCGCCCGACTGGTAAATTCAGGAAGCTGGCTAATATCTAATTGATCGCCGATTCCTCTGAATTCAATTCCGTCAAACGTAAATTCTTTTGCCTTTTGAATAATCATGTCCAGATCCCAGTCAGGACACCCTAACGTCGAAAATGCCAATTTCATCAATATAATTCTCCCTTTTTATCGGAAAAATAATTCGCTCTTTTTCACTGCTGATTTTTGCAGTGTTAATTCGATTTTTCTTTCGCATATTTAAGCGCTTTGTCAAATACCTCAAGGCTAACTTCAATATCTTCGTCCGAATGACTTGCCATCGGGCACAGACTGAATTCAGTTCCGTATCGGCGGATCAGCAGACCATTTTCCGTGCAGTATTTCATAAATTCAATACTGGCAGTTTCTCGGCTATTTTCAATTTCCAGATCAATCTCAAATTTCACCACTGGCGTCGGATCAAATAAATTGATTCCAATTTGATGCGATTCAGAAATTTGCCTTAAACCTTCACGCAATTTATCGGTAATTTCATAAAGTCGGCGCATGACATTCTCCTCTTCCAGAATGCGAATGGTTTCCAACGAGGCGGCAATGGACACCGCCTCACTGGCAAAAGTGGACGTCACAAAAGTCTCTGTGATCTTTGACATGTATTCCTTTTTTCCGACCAGAGCAGAAATTGGCATCCCGTTTGCCATTCCCTTCCCAAAGGCTGCCAGATCGGGAATCACGTCGTATTTTTCCTGAGCGCCTCCCAGAGCCCAGCGAAATCCGGTTATAATCTCATCAAAAATTAATAAAATCCCTTTTTCGTCCGCCAATTTTCTCACCTTTTGGAGAAAATCATTCTTCGGCTCAATTCCGTAACTGGCAGCCGTCATAATAATGCACGCTACATTTCCGTCATGCTGTTGAACAAGTTTCTCAAGCGTCTCAAAATCGTTAAATGGAAAATCTGTGATTAGCTCCTGGAAACATTGTGGTATCCCGCTGGCTCCAATTTTAGCGCTCCACCAGTCATGCCAACCGTGATAATCGCAGCTTAAAATCATGTCCTTTCCAGTCACTACCCTTGCCAATCGAACAGCCGCCGAGGTAACCTCTGCGCCAGTCTTTAAAAAACGTACCATTTCCGCACCGGGAATTTTTTCAATCAGTACTTCTGCCAGTTCCACTTCGCTGCTGCTGGGTAATGAAAACAATATTCCCTTTTCAAGCTGTTGTCTAATTTTATCATTTATTCTCTTGATATTGTAACCGATATTTATCGGAGCCAGCGAGGCGACGTAATCAATATATCTATTCCCGTCCAGATCCCAGACATAAGCTCCCTCACCCCGTTCAATGTATGTCGGAAAAAACTTCGGACTCAAAAACGTCTCCACGCGTTTACTATTGGTATTTGTCCCGCCAGGAATAATTTCCAGAGCACGCTGATGAAGATTTTGAGACTTTTCCAGTTTCATTTGTTGCACCTTTCCTGTTTTGTTAAGTCCTGACATTTCTTTTTTCACACTTTTCCTTACAATCACATTCGTCTTTCATCGGCGAATATTGAAAAAATAAATTTTTTAAAATTCCTGCTGCAAGAATTTCAGCTATTTTCAATCAATTTGAACCGACACTTTTGGGATTCCATCTTTAAGCACAACACTAACCCGGATAGTTTTACCATCAATTTTCGAGTTCACATACCAACCTGTTTCCACTTGCCGCCATTGCCGCAATCAAATTAACGGTTTTGCCCGATCTTTCTGCGCTCACGTCCAGATAAGGATAGATGCCATGTTCCGCTGGCACAGGAAATTTATCTTGTAACAATTTCACACTTAAATCAGATTCGCAGACACCAATCAATTTTGCCGCCGGTCGATGGAAAATAAATGTCTTATCATAAATCACAATTTTTCCCTGATTATCCTCATTTTCAATAAACCAGCGTGCTTTAAAATTTGCCGGTCTATTCTTTGTTTGC
>NATN01000191.1 GCA_002085355.1 Candidatus Zhuqueibacterota bacterium 4484_87
CCGTCAATGCCAAAACCATTATCGGTAGAACCGTCCCATTCAAAGAAATAGAAGCCGACACTGTCCGGATTGGCAGAAATATCAGTTCCGCCCATGAGCATGACAAATTCGTCAAGCCCGTTTCCGTCTATATCGCTTACTTTAATATCGCGGGGGCTGGAGCCGGAAGCCGGAGCGCCCGGTTTATAGGAGTAAACCCATTCCACCGTGTTATCATCCACAACTTCGTAAACATGGAATTTACCGTTGTATTCCGTACAGGCAATTTCAGGTTTACCGTCCTGATCCACATCAGAACCAGCGAAAATACCACGCGGATTTGAATGCACAGGATCAACCGTTAAATCGGTGTCCGGACTATCGTGCCACATAATGTCGAAACCAGCATCCGGCAGATACTCGTGTTCGATAATGCGCAGATAACTTTCGTCGCCGCTTCCGCTGTAAATTAAGGCGACTTCTTTTTCACCATCGCGATCGAAATCACTGGTACACATGTGTTGCATTCTTTGGGTTGTATCAGTGTAGATTGTGTACGCATTCCAGTTTGCCGGATCGCCGGGAGCTTCCGGATCTGCTGTTTCGCCGTGAGGTCCGACATATTCCAGATCCATGAGATAGGAGCCTGATGCAGCAAAAATTAGGTCCGGGCCATCAGAGCCAAAGCCATGGTCAATGTCGCCATAGGCAAGACCAGTTAAATTGCCGCCATCCGGATTCACCCAGATTTCGTGCACATTTGTTGAGTCGATCAATGCCAATTCACCGGGGTTGGTAACGATGAAAATTTTGCCAGGGCTGCTTCTTCTGGCGTAAATCAATTCAGCTAATCCGTCTTTGTTAATGTCGCGGGCGCCCATACCACGCAGGCAGTATCCGTCCACGTCGTGGGACATGTGCAGTTCCATGTGTTTGGTGTAAGAATCTTCTTCTCCACTGCACTCGTAAATACGAACGCTGTTATAGTCTGATGTTCCAACAGCGAAATCGCCGAGGCCGTCATTGTCCATGTCGCCGAAAGCATAGCCCCAGGGGCTGTAAACCAGTGTATCAGTGTATTCAACTTCAAAAATCGGGAAACTGATGTCGCCGCCGGTTTCTTCTACGACCCAGACGATATCTTCGCGAGTTTCGCCTATGATCAATTCGGTATTGGGATCAGTGTCCACATTCGCTGCAAAAATACAGGAAATGCTTCCGCCGAGTCCGTTGACATCGTAAGTAGCGGTCGGTGCAGACATTGAAAAGGGAAAGCCGTCAGTGATGGTAGTGTCTTTTTCCCAAATCCAGACTCCTGGTGGGGCTGGTCCTGTTGGCTGTGCAACGCCAGCGATTAATTCTGGCAATCCGTCGCCGTCAAGGTCGGCATCCGGTGTTGTGGCAAACAGGACATAGCTGTAGGTACATTCTGAAATGTAGTAGTACCATACAACTTTGTAACTGTCATTGGCATCTGCTTCAACGACAAAATACCAAGCGCCCTGTACCGGGTCATCAGCAGCACAGAAAATTTCATTTCTGCCGTCGCCGTCAAAATCCGGCAAGGTTCTGGTTCCCCACAATGTGTAAGGAATACCATTCGGAAAGTCGAGTTTTTCCGAAGACCAAGTGAGATTGAATTTGTTTTCACCTTCTTCTGCTGCGAAAATCGTGTACGATGAAATCAGCAACAGCATCATGGTGATAATTAGTAGCTTGTTTCGATGCATTGGAACCTCCTACAAAATTACTCATGGGTTAAGTGAATTAGAGTTGAAAAAAATACGATAAGGTTTGTGCCATCACCTCCCTTGAAATTTTTAGTTTTTGGAAAATTTTTAAATGAAGAAAGTTGTTTAAATTGTTTGTTTTGAAGAGGAATATCATGTGGTATCTTCCCATGATAATCAGAATCTGCTAACGTTTGAGTTGAGAAATTTGGAATTGATGTTATCCAATGTATAGATTATAATAAAAAAAAATCTAAATGTCAAATAAAAAATTAAAATAGTTTAATTTTTCACTTGACTAACTAACTTTGTTTTATTAAATTGTAGATAAAGTTAAAGCCAATTTATCAATCAGCAAGATGGGAGGATAAAATTGTCGATTAAAAGGATTTTGTTAATGGTATCAGTCCTTTGCCTTTTTGCATTGACAACAGTCTGGGCAGGGGTCACTGGAAAGATTGCCGGTTATGTGAAAGATGCAGAAACAGGCGATCCTTTGCCGGGTGTGAATGTCATCATTGAAGGCACGACCCTGGGAGCTTCGACAGGTCTCGATGGTTCGTATTACATCATCAATGTCCCGCCGGGTGTTTACAGTGTAAAAGCGAATATGATGGGATACGGTCCGGTGCGACAAACAGCGGTGCTGGTCAAAGTCGGTTTGACCACAGAGCTCAATTTTGAACTCAGCTCCA
The DNA here is from genome assembly GCA_002085355.1 of Candidatus Zhuqueibacterota bacterium 4484_87. GTDB lineage: Bacteria > Zhuqueibacterota > Zhuqueibacteria > Thermofontimicrobiales > Thermofontimicrobiaceae > 4484-87. The sequence goes on from NATN01000191.1 coordinate 2,405, forward strand.
CTGTTTTGGATCTGGGCGAGGTGGTTGAAGTCGTTGCTAAAAGGCCCATTGTTCAGAAGGATTTGACATCAGGCCGTGCGATAGTCACTTCCGAAGAGATTAAAGAAATGCCAGTGGAAACATTTCGTGGCGTGCTGACAACAAAGGCAGGTATCACTACAGGGGCGGATGGTTCTATTCATATTCGCGGAGGCCGCTCCAATGAAGTTGCCTATATGGTGGACGGCATTGCGATGTCCAATCCTTTTTGGGGAGGCATGTCCGCTGTCGTGGAAAACACAGCGATTCAGGAGTTGCAAGTCGTCAGCGGTACTTTTAATGCCGAATACGGAAAGGCGATGTCCGGTATCGTTAATATCGTTACAAAAGAGGGTGGCTCCGATTATCACGGTAATTTTACGACCTACTTTGGTGATCGCGTGAGCACCCATAAAGATATTTTCTTGAATATTGAAGATATCAATCCGCTCAGTCAGATGAATTTTGACGCCAGCTTGAACGGACCCTTTCCTGTACTGGGCAAAAAAGTTACTTTTTTTGCGTCAGGAAGATATTATAATGAACAAGGATATCTTTATGGCAAAAGAGAGCACAATCCCGGAGATGCCATTTTTGTTGATGCGGCATCAGCACGGACTCTCGCGCTCAGTCCATATAATGATGGTAGAATTCATTTTCTGGAGCCTTATACGGACCGGAACAATAATGGACAATTTGATCTGGGCGAACCGTTCACGGATCTTAACGGCGATGGAGTTTACCAGCCAGGTGAACCTTTTGAAGATGTGGACGGAAATGGCTATTACACGGAAACAGAGCCTTTTGAAGATCTGAACGGAAACGGGTCATGGGATAATGGCTTTAGCGGGGACAACAAGCTGGTTCCCATGAATCCCTATCAGAAATTTTCCGGTCAAACAAAAATTACCTACCGCATCAGTCCCCAGGTAATAGTACGCTATACGACCCTTTTCGATAAAATAAAGAATAAAAGCTACAGCCACGTTTATAAGTATAATCCAGATGGCATCCCTACAACTCATCAATGGTCGTTGACGCATAAAATTGACTTTACTCATCAGCTATCACGTAGCACATTTTATGAGATAAAATTTGCTCATTACGAGAATGATTACAAAAGATATTTATACGAAGACTGGAAGGATCCTCGCTATTTGCCGAATATCCTCATCTCCAGCACACCGGGGAACGAATTTTACGGCGGCGGTGTGAACAAGACGCATACATACCGTAATTCTAAAACTTCTGTGTTACGTTTTGATTTGACCAGTCAGGTGAACAAACAGCATCAGGTGAAACTGGGTATTGAAGGCCGTTATCATGAGCTATTCTATCATACCTATTATATTGACATCAGCGAAACTTTTGGCTGGATCCCCACAATTCACACCCCGGAAACAAGCACCTCCAACAATATGTACAATCGCTATCCGCGAGAATTTGCCGCTTACATTCAGGATAAAATTGAATTGAAAGACATGATTATCAATATCGGTTTGCGTTATGACTATTTCAATTCAAACTGGAAAGTTGCGGCTGATAATCGGGATCGGTTTCTTGTAGCCGGAAAAAGAGAATCTCTTTCAGATTTGAAATTAAAAAGCGCTACAGCAAAACATCAGGTTAGTCCGCGGCTGGGTATCGCTTATCCGATTACTGAGCGAGGAACGATTCATTTCTCGTACGGTCACTTTTTTCAAATGCCGCCGTTTGCTTATTTATATTCAAACCCGGAGTTTGAAGTTATCAGCGGACGTTTCAAATCGGTGTTAGGAAATGCGGATCTCAAACCGCAGCAGACTGTCATTTATGAAATCGGACTGCAGCAGCAAATCTCTGATGACATCGGAATCGAAGCAATCGCTTTCTACAAAGATATCAATGATTGGTTAGGAACCGAGGTTTTTGAACTTTATACGCGCGGCGATTATTACAACCGTTATGCAACGCTTGACTTTGGAAATGTGAAAGGTTTCACCCTTTCATTGGAAAAGCGTCGATCCGGGTATTTATCTGGCTCGCTTGATTATACCTATTCCGTAGCTGAAGGCAATTCCTCAAATCCATTGTCAAAATTTTATGATTTGCAAAGTATCCCGCCGGTGGAAAGCGAAAAAAGAGTTGTCCCGCTGGATTGGGATCAAACACATACGCTGAATTTTACCATTACAGTGAGCCAGCCCAAAGAATGGGGCGTTAGCCTCATCGGCAGGATGGGATCTGGCTTGCCATATACGCCCTCACGCGACGCGATCCGCGTTGATGCGGAAAACAGCGCGCGAAAGCCCTCGCAGATGACTTTTGATCTTCAAGCGCATAAAGATTTTTATTTTTCCAGTAATTCGTACCTGACATTTTTCTTGAGAGTGTATAATCTTTTTGACCGCTTGAATGAAATTTTTGTTTATTCGGACACCGGAAGAGCGACTTACGCGCTTTATCCGAGTACAGATCATGGAGATGAGTTCGGTCGTCATCATTTGAATGATTACCTGACAAGGCCCACCTATTACTCATCGCCGCGTTCCGTGCGGTTAGGAATGTCCTTAGGATTTTAAAAAAGAACTTTAGTAAATCTATTCCAATTGAAATAGAACAAATATTTAGGGAGATAGAATTACATGAATTTGAAAAGATTTTTAACTGGAATTTTGCTGCTGCTGTTGAGCGCAACTTTTTTTGAGGGGATGGCACAAAATCCGCTGCCGCCTTATCCCAAAAAATCCGATCCGCCTGAAGTGTGGGAGCAATATCGCAGCCAGCAAAAGCAACTGAGAAAAATGCTGTTATTGGGAGATCATGATTGGCGTAAAGAGGGAATTCATAACGGCAATCAGGTTTCTACCGTATTTTACAATTACGGCACCATCGGACAACCAGGCAATCGCGCTTCTCTTGTCTGGCCCAAAGGCTTTGGACATGATTATGGTTATGAGTTCGGCGTTTTGATTGCTGCAGAGGTTTTTGATACTACGGGCATGAGAAGGCACATCATTTCCGAAGGTTTGGATTATGGCGGAGATACATCGCCTTCCGGCTTGCCGTGGGGATTTGAACCGCTGCCTGGTTTTGCTCGTTATGAGCAGCCGTCAATTGCGATGAGTGATGATAAATCGACCTGGCCCAAGCACTGGCCCAATAAGCCTTCCAATTGGGACGGCCACTGGATCGCAGAATATGGGCTGGACGTAACAACTGCCGATCAGGAAAGTTATTTTGTCATGGATGACGCAGCAAATGCAGAATTTGCGTTTTTCCCAAATCCGATTGACGAGCCTGATCGCCGCGGAATTGGTATTGAGGTTGAATCGCGCGGTTATCAGTGGCACCAGACCCTGGCTCAGGATTGTATCTTTTTTATTT
>NATN01000192.1 GCA_002085355.1 Candidatus Zhuqueibacterota bacterium 4484_87
CTTTCATACAAAAACATACCCAGCTCGCCCAGAGTGATCAAAATATACGCTGTATTCAGCTTTTCCGACAGAAGTTGGCACGCTTGTTCTAAGTTTTCGTGCGAATCAATGTGCATCCCCAATGCTGCTTCAATCTCTTTGCGGTTCGGCTTAAAGACAGTCACATTCTGATAAGCTAAAAAATTATCAAATTTTGGATCGACCGTAATAATTTTATTGGAACGAAGCGCGAGTCGGATTACATTTTCAATGAGCGATTTGCTTAATAGCCCTTTGTTATAATCTTCGATAATTAGCGCATCAGCGTGGCGGAGGTGTTTTTCTATTTCTTCGACAACGCGGGCTTCGATTTGTTTTGTCATGGATTCTCGCGATTCCCAATCTGCACGTACAACGTGCTGATTATTAGCGATTATCCTGGTTTTCATTACAGTCGGACGGGAGGAATCAATAATAACAGAATCAGTTTCAATATTCAGACTTTGTAATAGCCTGATGATTTCTTCGCCAGCAGAATCAGTCCCCACAACGCCCACAGGGACAGGAACCGCCCCCAGTGATCGAATATTATAAACCACATTTGCCGCGCCACCAAGACGCACAAATTCGTTCGCTACTTCCACTACTGGCACGGGAGCTTCGGGCGAAATTCGTTGTACCGTACCCTCAATGTAACGATCCAGCATTAAATCGCCAAGCACGATAACTTTCCGCTCGCGAAAATTTTTAAAGAGTTGATCTAATTTTTGCTCACTTATCGCAACCATTTATCACTATTCCGTATTATATAATAACACTTTTTTCACCAAAAGTCAACAATTTTTTATTTTTTTTTATAATTTCTTATATTTTTTGTCACTTGAATTTTTCTTTCTTTCAAAATTGTGACAAATCGTAAATCATTGCTTTATCATTAATTACGTCATATATGCATACTGTGGAACTGCCATAAAGCCAACCACCTGTCTCACCAGGATTGATGAGCAAAGTCCCATTTCTCATTTCCGAAATATTAGCTTTGTGATCATGTCCGTAAATAATGACGTCAAAACCGCTAATTTCTTCTATTTGTTGCAAAAGCCCTCCGTCGTGCAATACAAGGATATTTTTCCCTCCGAGATTCAATTCAAAAGGCGGTAGATGAACATGACCGTCATAAACGCGATTCAATCCTAATATCTCACCGTCATTGTTTCCAAGCACAACTTCAAAAGGACAGTTCAGTTTTTTCATTTCCCGCGCTGTAAAAGGCGCTACTAAATCGCCAGCATGAATGACAAAATCGACTTTTTCACTATTGAACAAATCAACCGCTGCGCGAATCGCCGGCAAATTGTCATGACTGTCGGACATGATTCCGATTTTTCTGACGTGCTCATGTAACATGCGAATTCATTTCCTTCTAAATTTTCAATACAAAACTTGATATTTTTTCAAAAACAGTCCTTGAGCAATCCTTTTTATTTCAAATGCACAAAAAAATACTCAATAGTTTTTTAACAAAACCGGTACGGAAAACACCTGCTTAACTTTCTGCCGTGAATAAAACTTAATATCTCCGAATACATTATAACCATCCGGTGCAATACGCGGACTTTGGGCAAATGTAAAATCCAACTTTCTTATTATCGAAGGATAAAGCCAAAACAAACGGTTTCCTTCCGCATAAATTTTAATGCTAATTTTTTCCGCCAATTCATACTGTTCTGTCAAATTAAATTTCCATTTCCCGATAGCATTGCCATACACAAAAGCTGCTTTGATACGCAAAGTGTAAAATTCTCCGGCTTTGGGAGTAATTTCAATCTCACCCTTGGGATATGCCAAAGCCTCGGCAGCAACATTCTGCTGTTGAGAATCCGAAATGAGCAGCGCCACGTCCGACATGCTCAAAAATGCTTCAGGATCAATATCCACGACAAAACGAGCTTTTTCGACATTCTCTTTGACGCTAAAATCATAATCAAAATAATCCACATTTTCAACAACGTAGTTTTTTTGCCGCTGATAGCCGGATAGCTCTCCGGCAGCAAAACCGTAAAACGGGACGTTGAAATTATTGCAAACGTTCACAGAACCATTTGGTTCCCTGCCAAGTGAATAGTAAAAATCAGAAATTATTTTGGGAATGACGCGAAACCCACCAAAAGAGATGTCGAGCTCAATTGATAATTTCTTTGCATTAGCAGGATCTGCATGGACATCTATTTCCCAGATACCGGGCTTTAAATCTTTGCCAGAAATGTGCACCTCCCGATCACGGGAATCCTGGCTACTGATGCCATACAATTCCTGAAAAATCTCTCTGGTCGGAGCGTGGCAAAACAAATTGACGCGGCACGATTTGCTGCCGCTTACTTTCAGAGAAATATTTGCATCTGTCGCACTTGGGGGTGTCAAAATGAAGTATCTTTTCAATTCTCCCGGTAAAAGTTTGTTTTCGCTAAATTTTTGGCGATAACCATTCGCATCATCAAAACGAAACGGCACGATAACTGTGTTCAACAATTCAAATTCAAGCAACCGCTCGCTGCTGCCGTTTTTGCGAAACGCTAAAATTTTCCCTGAATACAATCCAGGCGCGGAAAGTAATTTCTCATCATAACAAACGCCAATTGACAAGCCATCTTCACCCCGCATATAGACTAATTTTTTATCAGGCTTGAGCCAGGGGGCTTGCGATTGCAAGATGAAAGCCCGATAGAATTTCGCCCGCTGATTTGCAGAAATGGAATCTGAAAAAATGGGATAAACGCGAAAGGTTGTTTTTTCGCCCTGCGCAGGGAAATATCCAGCCACGCGCCAATAAGCGCCATCGTGTGCTCCATCATAAGTTGCCGGTGAGTCTGCGACAATCTCATAGCTGATGGGATCGTCTTTTTTTTGCGTTTTGAATCTTTTTTTCAAAATATCAAATGCGCGGAGGACATTCACCAAACCGCTGCCCTGATCCACATCAGAGAACTGCGGCAAAGCCGATGCGCTCTGCTTGAGCGCCTGCTTTAATATCATGGTTGTCAATCGGCCTTTTACATTTAATTGCCTCACAGCACTCATAAGCAACGCAGCCGCACCGGAAATTTGTGGTGCTGCCATGCTCGTGCCGCGCGACAAATCTTCCCCCACAAAAACAGGCACAGTTGAAGATGCAAAGCCAGGAGCAACCGCATCGGGTTTATTAACCAGACCGCCGCGCGAACTGAAGTTAAAAATTTGATCTTGTTTCAAATGAAATCCGAGTACATCGTTGGCCGTCTGGCATGGTAAAAACGCACCGACGGAAAAAACGAGCGGCTCTGCTGCCGGAACGCCAGTAGTCGATATCCCTGGCCCCTCATTTCCATTGCTAACAGAGACAAAAACGTTTTCATGATCCACAAGCAGACGATGAAACAACCGACTTAAATCGCCATTCCCCGGCTGAATCGCGCCAATGCCATAACTCAAATTCACGACAACCGGACAAGAATGATTTTGAAGAAATTCTTCGATGAATTCAATTGCCCGCGAAATGCTGCTCGTTGTCGTACTTCCGCCGGGCAAGGTACCATTTCCAATTTTCAGGCTGATAATTTGCGCTCCGGGAGCAACTCCATTAAAATCATTCTGTCCAAAAATCTCAAAACCGGCGGCGATCCCTGCCACGTGTGTGCCATGGCCCTCATCGTCAAAATGAAAAGATACTTTCATCCCGTAACTGTCAAAATTAATAGCGAAATTCAACGGAGTTGTATCGTAACGCACATCACCGCCACGAAAATGAAAATATTCAAATTGTTTGTGGTAATCCCGCAGCGGCTTTTCATCGTCAAGTTGATGATCCCCGTCAGTATCAACATACACCAACCAAACAAATGAGTCTGCTTCAGCAGTTTCAAATGCTAACACTCCAAATTGGTCATCGGTTTCCCCGTTGTTGTTTATGTCTGAAATTTTTGAATTTCGAAACCGCTGCTCATCAAGATAGCCAATCCAGAATTCGCCGTTTTCAGGACGATACTTCAACCTCTGATAATTGAATAATCGAAATCCATCAGGATGCTCAATATATTTTTCACCATCAGACTCACCGGTCTCGCCCGGATAAAGCACCACATCACCCTCTCCGGTGAAATCGCGCACATCAATGATCTTAATCTTTCCCGTAAAAGTCTTTTGCAATCCTGGCACTCCCGGATCAACGCCACTGTCTAGTATAAAAATGATGACTCCTCTGCCATCAGCATTAGGGTACTTTTCAACAAACTGTCTGGCGCCAATTGCTGTTGTATTTAAAAAATCCCAGGAAATTTCACTTGTTTTCTGCTCCCCGGCAATAAGAAATCCAAGAAACAGCACAAAAAAATATCCAAAAATGGTCGCCAAAGCAATTTTTTTCGCCATGAGATATCTCCGCAGATTTTTGCCCATTAAAATTATGTGCTACGCTCCTTTTATGCGATACCCTTGCTGCAACAAAAATTGCGCCACTTGCTTTCGCTTATCTCCCTGAATTTCAATCGTATCATCTTTGACTGTGCCGCCGGTACCGCAATGCTGTTTCAATTCACGCGCCAGCTTTTTCAATTTATCGGGCGAATGCACGAAACCACTGGCAAGCGTCACCTTTTTGCCTTTTCTACCCTTGGTTTGAAAAAAAACATGGATCGTCTGTTTCTCTGCAACCACATCCAGGATGGCAGACTGATCATCCTTTTCTGCTTTGATCTGCTCCCGAGTTTTTGGATCTGTAGAATAAACTAATTTTGAAGACTTCTTTTTCATTGCCAATTTACGCCTATTTTCAAAATGAAGTGGTCAATTATTTCAATCATCGCATCAGACAAAAATGTCATCAGTAAATTGATAAATATCGTTAAATATAGAGATTTGCGGAGCAAAAAGCAAGCAAATTATATTTGCAAGAAATTCGTTATTGGCACATCAGATTAGCAAATCACTGCATTCAACAATTTTTCGAAATAATCCCATTCAACAATTTTTTACTTGCTAATCTCTCATAAAATTTTTATTTTGAACAGAGGAGGAAAAAGAAACCTGCGGTCAACAATAATTGGGTCAGCGAGCAAGGGTGACAAAACAATTCTCTCTCCGGCAAATCTACCAGACAATGACTTATGAAATCTTTCGGAAAACATTGAATCGCTCATCAGGAGTTCAAAGAAATAGATAGTAGTCTGATTCAAACTATTTTGGAGGATAGAACTTTGAATAAAAACAAGCAGTTCGTATTTTTATTATTAACTCTGATAACGGTCGTTGCGGGCTATGCGTATCTGAGATATGCGTACAAAGTATCAGATAGTACGCCATTTACGCAGGAAATTGTGCTCATAATCCTGGGGACTGTGGCGACAATATTTATCACAGCAATGCTTTTGAATCAGCAAACCGCTGTTGAGATCGAAAAAGAGCAGAACATCAAATTCCTCAATTTAAAAGCGCAGACATACGAAAAGTTGCTTGGGCTGATTGAAGAAATGTCCCTGGCAAGCAATTTCACGGATAAAGAAATCACCAAATTGCAATTCATAACTCACCGACTGGCAATTTTCTCATCGCCGGAGGTGCTAAGCGAATATCAAAATTTCCTTAAAGTTGTTGCGGATACGGCAAAGGACAGCAGTTTCGGCGGCGACTCAGAAATAATCTCCAATGCGTTGGGGAAACTAACAATACAGATACGAGCCGATCTACTAAATGAGCATATTTCCAGAGTAAAATATACCTCTGAACAAATTCGGAGAATAATCGCAAAAAATGCACTCAACTCATCTAC
>NATN01000193.1 GCA_002085355.1 Candidatus Zhuqueibacterota bacterium 4484_87
TTTTTTTTGTATTAAAAAATAAACCATATAAATGATCCTGTTGATATATTCCATTTTTCAAATTTTGACCACAGCAGATTGATGACAGTAAACGGTATTAATAACGCTGCATATTGACATTTTGATTTAAAAGAGGTAATAAATCAGCAGTAATAAATAACTGAAAAAATGAATTATTTGTGTATAAATACAATATAATATCATGTTTTGCGTATTATTTATTTGATAAAGCTATTGATCAAAATGAATTCTCATTCATCAATTCAAATTCGTTTATGTTTTTTTATACAGCTCGTGTTCTGAAAGTTAATAATCTGATAAAATTTATATACTTACGTAGGTTAAATTGTGAGCCAAACGGTTATCCATTTAGCTCCGGCACTGTATGAAATCAGCGATTCAAAAGCTTCCCTTTGCAGGGAAATCCAGGGGGATGTTTTTATAACTGTTTGTAATTTAATGACATGCCCCCTGGCCTTCTTTAAAAGAGGGAACTATAATTCATATATTTTCAAATAGTTTCAGTTTTCGGAGTTAACTGGATAACCGTGGATGAGCCAGCTATAATGTTATTCGTCAATGTGAGATCAACAAAAAACATATTATACACATCCAAACCCTTGCAAGAGTAAATTTGCCTAAATCAAAAGAGTCATAAATATTTTAGAAGATTTCCCTATTTCATTAAAACCATCTTCTTTGTTTGGCTGAAACTTTGTTTTACACCAATCGCTTTAAAATAATAAAAATATACACCGCTGACGACTCTGGCGCCGCTGTTGTCTCTGCCGTCCCAACTGACCAGATGTGTTCCCGTTGTCTGCAGCCCTGAAACCAAAGTCCGCACCAGATGTCCATTGACGTCGTAAATGTTGAGCGCAACGCTCGCCGGTTCTGGCAGCGCAAAATTGATTTGCGTTTCCGGGTTAAATGGATTGGGATAATTTTGCGAAAGAGAAAAATTATCCGGAATGATGTTTTGGGCCATGTTGGCTGAAGTCAAAATTGCCGAAACAGGCCCGTAAAAGCTTGTGTCGCCAGTCAAAGAAACGGATTGTAATTTGTAATAGTAACTTCCCGTCTGCGCGGGATTATCAAGATAAGAATAGTCAGCCCCAGATGTGTCATTCCCTTGCGAGGGAAGTAAGGTTTCATTTATTTTCAAATACTCCCCGCTTTCAGCCTGACTCCTGAAAATATTGAAACCGGCATTGTCGGGTTCAGTTTCGGTCGTCCATTGTAATAAAATCCCGCTTTCGCTGACTTTAGCAGTGAACGCCGAAAGTACGATATTAGTCGGCTGCGGTTTCAACGGTATGTTGTTGTTAATGAGGACCGGATCGCCGACCTCCAGATGAAAATTCCAATAATAGGGATTGTCGCCGCAGTCCCAGTTAGTCATTTTATTGGTCGTGCCGTCCCGGCTGCCGGCTCCGACAACGTAGGGATTGGGATCCGTCGCCGGATCCGGATCCAGTGTTCCAGACTGGGCTGTGCAAGTGCTGCTCAAATTAAATCCCGCGGGCGGCGTGTAAGAAAGCGTATAATCTCCGCCTTGCGATACTGTGAATTGATAATATCCATTGGAACCATCTTCAATGATCGTTACCCCAGTTGACGGTGAAATCGAAATCGTGCCGCCAGTGACAATTTCTCCGTTGTCTTCATTGTAAATCCAACCGCTGGGATCATAATCCTGATTATTGGGAATGCCATCGCCGTCGCGATCAGTCACTCCTTCGTCAACATCAGTAATTCCATCATTGTCCGAATCTGCAACTGATCCTGAAACTGCGATGTCGTAAGGATTTTCATCAGCATCATTGTTGCTTATGTCCATGTCAAAACTGAACGCACCAATAGCATCAACATTAAATGAAATTTGCAAGTCAGCAGCAGCACCAGCAGCGATGTTTAGCGGTAGCCCTGTAACAACCGTGAACCCGCTGCAGTTAGTCAGATTAGAAACTGTAACGGCTGTTACTTCAAGTTGATCTGTTCCAGCGCTGTTATCAATTGTATAAGTCAAATTTACAGCGCCCACATTTTGGCTGCCAATATTATCCGAACCACCATCGGAAATAGAAGTTCCTACCGGGCGTTGGACATCGATTTCAGGTTCATTGGCAAAATTTGCAGCTCCTGGAGTCCCTTTTTCAGTAGCACCGACGTCCCAACCAATGGCTAAATCTGCTGTGAACCAGTTTAATGCCAGTGTGCCGTCTCCCGGTGGGGTTTCGCGGCTCATTGAATATTTCAGTGTGTTATCACCGGCAGCGGGAGCGCCAACCCCATCGTCAGCAGTATCAATCAAAGTCCCGCTTCCGTCCCATTGGCCATCATAGAGCTTAATTTGCAATTGCGTATTGGCAAGCGAAACTGAAGCGTCAACGAGATCCGGAGTAACGGCAATTTGAGAATTTGCTTCGTCATAATTGGAAATCAGAAAATAACCGTTCGCCGGAATGGTGTTTCCAGCCGGAATTTCCAGCATGAAAGCTTCGGAGCCGCTGCTCAATTTTGTGAGCTGCCAGCCAGAAAGATCAATATCACCGGATGTGGTGTTTCTCAATTCAATCCACTCATCAGCTGAAGACAGGCTGGAGCCCATCCACATTAATTCATTGATTACTACGCTGCCAGGTGCAGGTCCTGTTACAACATCGAATTGATTGGATGTGCCGGTTTCTGTCCCGCTACTGTTGGTCACGGTGATTTGATCTGATGTGTATTCCGAAGAAATAGTGACATTCCCTGTCCAGACACCGGCGGTGAAATTTCCGCTCGTTGTTGGTGAGATATTTCCGGAAAGATCGCTGATGTCCACGGTTCCGGTGAAAGATGTCACCGTAGCATCGCTGGCATCTTTTGCCGTAACCGTAGTCGAAAACGGCACGCCGACTTTTTGATTGGCAATTGGAGCAATAGAAAAATGATCCAACGTTTGCGTGCCTTCCCTGACTGTGACATTATCAAATCTGATGAATTCAGTTGTTGCGTTATTCAAGACGCGAACGACAATAATCAAGATATTTCCGGAGAGATTTGCCTGGGAAGCGACTAAATTATCAAAATCATCGCTTACATCGCCATTCGTGTCAAATAATGTTTCCGCTCCGCCGTCTATCTGGTAATAAACCCGAATGTAATCTGTTGCTTCAAGATCCCCGACTTCGCTCAAATCAACAGAGATTGAAACACTCGCATAACCAGAAATGTCGATTCCCTGCGATCTCCAGACTGCTTCGCCATCCAGGTCGTTGCCTTCCATTTGATTGGAGCGAACTTCGAAATGGTCATCTCCGTCAAAAGTGCATGCAGTGATATCGACAGTCCACTTTGGCGGCACACCGTCGCCTATCATTGTGCCGTCCGGATAGGTAAAGTCTTCTGACCAAATAATAGTTTGCGCTCCGACCGGAAATGAGAAAATAAAGATTCCTAGAATGAGAAGGACAATTGAAAGAAGATTCTTTTGCATTTTCACCTCCGAAATATCTTGTCAGGAAAGATACTTTGTGGATTGAAGAGATGATATTTACAACTTTTACCCTACAATAAATATACAGAGAATTGCGAATAATGCAGAAAAATATTTGTTGATATTTCAAAAATTTGACACAAAAAATGTTAAATACTGCCAAGAGAAAGGGTATTTTGCTCATAATCGTTGAAGTTTTCAAATTTTTAGCTTGTAGTTGTTTCAAAGAATATTTAAAATTTCAAATTATTAAAATTGTATTGACATTTATTTTAATTTCACCTATATTTAATAAAAAACATTCTGATTTTTTAAAAAGAAAATGAACCAATACTATTCTCGAAAAAATCTCTCTGTTAGATTGTTTAGCAGGTACATTCTTTCTTTAATGATCATCCTTCTGGTCTATTATTTTTCTCTCTCAGAATTTCGGCAGTCTTACCGGACTAGTTTTAATTTAGTGTCGGAATCGATTTTGAATTTTCTGCTGGTAATTTTTATCATTTTGCATGGATATTTTGCTGTGCGCAGGCACGCACGGGAAAATTTGTGGGTAAGCCTGGGCGCTGTTTTGCTTTTGTTGGTGAACAACTTGCGTTTATTTTATCAACCTGCAATTAATTCACCTGAGGAAACATTCAGATTTCATTCACTGAGCTTTGCGCTGGCAATTTTTCTTTTTGCCATCTGTTGGTCGATTAGCTCTTTTGCACGGGGCAAATTTATTGAAGTCAATGATCGAAAGAAGAAATATTTTTGGTTTTTGCTGACATCCTTGATCGTGATGGCAATTTCAGTGGAATTGTTTTTTTATGGTGTAGTACCTTTTCATTCGTTTCAAATACAAAGTTTCGCTCTTCACCAAATTCTTTCCGCGTTGGGCATATTGATCATGTCTTTCTTAATTGTTCGTTTTTCGCTTTTATATGCTAAAAAAGATAAAACATACTTTTTGAATGAAGTCGTTGCATCATTTATCCTCGCAAGTTCATTTTTGCTAATTTTTTTAATGGGAACAAAAGAACACACTTTAGTCGCTGCACGCCTGGAAACCATAAGCGCTTTCCTCGTGATGACCTGGGCTTTGTTTCTTGAAAATCATTTGTATCTTGAGGAAGAGCGAGAGCTGCGCTATCGCGTGGAACAGGATTATGCTGAAAAAGAGAATCAATTGCATCATTGGCAGCGTAGGGTCGAATTGGAAGGGGTTGGATTGTGTGAGTTGAGCGAAAACGGCGAACTGGAATTCGTCAATGAAGCAATGGCGCTCTGGCTGAAATCAAATCCCAGAAAGTTGTCGGGAAAGAATTTATCGGATTTTTTGACTGATGAGAGTCGGGCGGATTTTAAGACTGAAATTTTGAATTGTCGGGAAAAAAATCGTCAGATAGATTTGAAATTGAAAAGCGGAAACGGAAAGACAATTCCGGTGAAATGTATCGGTAATAGATTTGAACGGGGATGGCGTCTGGTCGTTTTTGAAAACAAGTCCGAGGTGATTCAGCGGGAACAGTTGCGGGATTACGCTACAAAATTGGAGTCCGAAGTACAAAAAAGAACCCGCGATCTGGAATCAAGGCAACAAGAATTGGAAAAGGTCGAGAGGTTTTATGAGACTTTGCTCGGAGCAATGACCGATATTATGATGGTTGTAAATCGAAAAGGCAATTGTACTTACATCAATCCATACGGTAAGCGATTGCTCGGCTACGAAGCAAAACAGTTAAACGGGAGAAAACTCCCCAATTTTTTTGATGATGTGAATAAGTTACAGCGAAATTATGGCGATTCGGTGCAGGTGGAACTTCGCGATCACGAGGCTGCGGTCAAAGCCAAAGGCGGGAAAAAAATCCTGGTGAGCTGGAATGTGCGTTATTTATTTGATGAGAACGGCAAAAATATCGGGGCGATGTGCATCGGTCGCGAAGTGGATGAAAAAAAAGCGCTACAGAAAAAATTGCAGCAGCAGCAGGATGCATTACAAACTGAATTGGCAACGCGGACTCAGACCTTCCAAGATTACATTCGCCAATTGCACGAAATTTTATCATTGGATGAAAATCTGTTGCAGGCAAATTCTGCGGAGAAATTTCTCACGGAAACCTGCCAGAGCATCAGACGGTTGGGATGGCAAAGAGTAATTTTCTCGTTGAAAGTGAGGGACAGCAGCCAGTTCAAAATTTCTGCTTACGCCGGCGTTGCCAAAAATCAGATTCGGGAGTTCGTCCGACGACGACCTTTTTTGTATCAGGGCGCTGAAATTTATTTT
>NATN01000194.1 GCA_002085355.1 Candidatus Zhuqueibacterota bacterium 4484_87
TTGGCGGAGTTACGGTTTAATTTTATTATTACTGTTATGTCTTACAATTACAAGTCAGGCAAAGGGCGGTAAAGTTTATGTCGGCTTCATGATTCATCTGGAAGAGGATTGGAACGATAATGTGAATGAAAATTTGTTTCGTTATCATGCCAGACAATTGAGACAGGGTGCATCGCTTTTTAAACGTTTTGGAGCGAAATTTACCGCAGAAAGCGCCCTTCCATTTGCTCAAGGATGTGTTAATTTCGGAGATAATGTGCTGCAAGCATTGCTTGATTCGACCATGGGCGTCGGATCTCATAGTGGCAAAACGGCTCTTTATCGGGAAACGAAATCGGCTGTCGATAATCTGGTCGGAGCGGAAAATAATCGCGGTGTTTCCGGCGGGTTTAACCCCACGGAACGATTGGACTGGGCACAAGAAGCAGCCAATTGCGGGTTTAAATACATTGACGGGCCTGTCTATTTTTGTTATTTAATGGTTCCACGGGAACAACGTCCGGATCAGGTAAGCGACCAGGAAATTATCGACAGTCTGTATCACGATCCGGTACCCCCCGATTTCGCCGAACGAATTCACCCCCATCGTATCCAATCCGCGACAACTTTTCCAACTGATACTACAGGACCTATTTTATTTCTCACCGGTTCTTTGGGAGAGCTTGGAAGTCTTGCGGAGGGGAGAAAAAATTGTTTTCCCTACTGTGAATTTAACAAAGCAGATGTGGATACATTTGTTGCCAAAGTCAGACAGGCGGTAGAATTGGCAGAGCCCAATGATTTCACCGTCGTCTATTGTCACACTCCTTTGAAATTGTACAAACCGGAATATGAATGGCTTTTTGAAAAAATGTTTAATGGCCTTGCCGGATTGGTTGATTCCAGCCTGGTCGAATATGTCACTCAAGGAGAAATTTACGACCATTTTCTGGAATGGGAACAAACGACTTCTATTTTTAAGAATCAAAGTAATTTCCCTCAATCATTTTCGCTATTTCAAAATTACCCCAATCCGTTTAATTCGGAAACAGTAATTCGCTATCAACTTCCGGCAAGCGGTAATGTGGAATTGTCCATTTATAACGGAATCGGACAAAAAATAAGGACTTTGCTAAATTCATCTCAACCAAGCGGCAATCACTCAACGACATGGGATGGAAAGGACGATTGGGGTAATCCTGTAAGTTCTGGTATTTACATTTATCAATTAAAAGTGGGTTGTGAATTTTTGCAAATCAAAAAACTATTGCTATTAAAATAAATTGCTCATAAATCTTATTGTTTCCATAAGTGGATACAAAAAGATCAAGGAAGTGCCATGTTTGGAAAAGTTATTAAATGCCAATTTACGGGCGATTCGAATATTCTATCCTTTCCAGCCCTCAAGACAAAGAACATTTTGTTTTATATCAGTGTATTTCTATTCTTGCAACAATCTTTATTGCTGGCTAAAACTTACTATGTTGATATCAACCATCCAGCTGCCGATAATCATAATCCAGGCACGGAGCAGCTCCCCTGGGCGACTATTCGTAAAGCGAATCAAACAGTAGGCGCCGGCGATACGGTTATTGTCAGACCGGGCGTTTATCACGACTGGATTCATCCCGAAGCAGCCGGGGATGCTGACAATTGGATTGTCTATAAATCGGAGCCGCTGCATGGGGCGATCCTGGAGGGCTGGGTTGTCCTAGATAGCGTTGCTGTGGATGGCAGTGAATGGCGTCATGTCTCACCGGACACCGCTAACATCTGGCTCCGGGACTTGAAAAGCGCCGCTTTTACCGAGGCTTGGATGGATAGTGTCAGGCTGGATTATCCATATCCTTACCCGTGCGATACGTTGCAATTTTCTCCCGGTCGCAGCTATGTGGATTCCACGCGAACGCTTTATGTTTGGCTGCCACCCGGAGAGACACCTTTCAATCACACCTGGCATATTACTTTGAGAAGCGGCGTCTGGCTTTTTCATAAAGAAGGCTTATCACGTCAAAAATATGTCTGTGTTGAAGGCTTTGTGATACAAAATTATGGGTTGTCCGGAATTAATGTTTCTTGCGATTATGTTCGAATATCAAAAAACATTTCCCGAAGAAACGGACGTGGTGGCATCGAGGTCATTTATTGCGATCATGTTCTTGTTGAAGACAACGAAGTCTATGAAAACTGCACCGGCATCGGATATAGCCAAGGAATAACCGCATTTAATGTCTTTGGCACGGATATTCTTTTCAGACGCAATATTTCGCACCATAATTATGACGGCGCTGACCCTCAGCATTGTGGCACAGAAGGACATGGTTTTCTCCTGGATACCTGCCATCCCAATGCCGGCGCCTCTTTTATCAACAATGTCGCCTACAACAACGCGGGATTTGGATTTGGCGTCTATCAGGCATGCAACGGCTTTTTTATTAACAATACATCGTTCAATAATCATCACAAAAGTGATCCTGGTTGCGAATGCTATGTGGGTGCGACTGGCGCTTATGCCAGCAATCACCTGTTGTTTCGCAACAATATTTTTGCCGGCAGACCAGACGAACAGAGCTGCCTTAGTATAACCTATCCCTGGGCAAATCCGCCGGTTGATGTAAAGTTTGACCACAATCTCTATTATCAACCTGATGCCGATGAAAACAGTAAACTTTTCCAGCTCAATTTTAGATATGCGGGTGGAGAAAAGAACTGGTCATTGAATATGTCTGAATTCCAGAATTTTTCGGTTAATTATGAAGAATTGACTTTCGAGCCTCATTGGGGCGAGGGTTCATTGGTCGCGGATCCACAGTTCATTGATTGGCAAGCCGCAGATTTCAGACTGGCGGAAAACAGCCCGGCCATCGATGCGGGGAGCAGTGAGTCGGCTCCGGCAACCGATTTTTACGGTATACAGCGTCCCCAGGGCACAGGCTATGACCTGGGCGCTTGTGAATTTATTTTCAGTACTTGTGTACGTGATCGAGAGCAAAACCCGCTCATTGCTATGCAAGTTTATCCAAACCCATTTAATAGCTCTATTCACATTCGTTATCAGCTCGTCAAGCCCGTAAAAGTCAAATTAACAGTTTATGATATTCTCGCAAGAGCGCGGGAGGAAATTATCTCCGACCTTCAACCAATCGGAATCCATGAACTCATCTGGAAGGGCAGAGATTCTTCAGGAGTACCATTGGCATCCGGGGTATACTTTCTCCGGTTGCAGACAGGGACGTTTGCTAAAACAGTGAAAATTTTACTGGTCAAGTAAAAATGATCAAAAAAGAGAAATGTTTTGTTTTAAGATAAATAATTCGTTAGTAAATTGTAATCAACACCCGGTGTCATCCCGATGCTAAAACATCGGAATGATAACCGGGATTGAGTAATTAAAAGTTACTTGAAAAGGTAAAACAATGAACATCTGGTGGATTATCATTACACCGCTATGTCTTGTGTGGATTTTTCTAATGTATCAGATGCACCGTATTCATGCGCCGGTATGGATGTTTATCCTCTTTGCTCTTTTCTGGAGCGCCATCGCCATCTATGCCCGGCCCCTGTATGACTGGGGCACAGGCATCGGACGACGACTCGGTCTTCATCGGATAGTAGCGCTCCGAGAACGCATGAAATCCAAAGTCATGCCGCCGGTTAAAGCAGGACTGATTATGATGGCAATCATCAGTGCTTTATTTGCCATCGTATAGCGCATGGCTGGACAAATAAAAATTCATTTTAATTTGAGGAGAAACTGATGAAAAGAGTATTCTTTATATTCGTCTGCTGGTCGTTTATTGGCAGTTTGCATGGTCAGCAAGCCGATCTTAAAAATGAGGCCCTGGCCGCTTTCAGAAAAGCAGATTATAAAACGGCAATTGATTTGTTAAAACAGGCTAAGGACAAAGACCCTGATAATGCGGAACTGTATTACTACCTTGGTTATTTTTCCCATTATCTGGCTTATGACTCACGTCCATTGATTGGTTATGATGAGAGCTATTCAGATAAAGTTTTGCAATATTTAAATAAAGCAATTGAATTAGATACAGATTTGGGCGATGCATATTATTTTATTGGTGCTGAATATGGCGCAAGAGCCATCCAGGCTTTGCAAGAAGGAAATGAGAACACATACATTTCGGCTTATCAATCTGCTTTTATTAAAAAAGCTTTTCCGAAATGGCTAATAGAATATGCCGACAATATTTTGAAATCATGTGATGAGCAAGCAATTCTTTTCGTGGGTGGGGATGCAGAGTTTAACCCAATCCAATATTTGCAAACAGTTAAAAATTACCGAAAAGATGTAACGGTAATCCCTCTGGGATTATTAGATCGACCCTGGTATGTAAAAAGACTTGCCCACGGCCTGAAAAACATTCTGTCAAAAGCGCCGATCAGCCTCTCGGATAAACAAATTTTTGACATGCATCCGTACAAATGGGATACGCTCACGATCGAAATTCCAATTAATCAGCAAATGAAACAGGAATTATCCCTGGGAGCACTCACAAAAATGAAATGGACGCTAGCCCCGGACCTGCGGTCTGGAAACAGGACCTATCTAAATCCGGGAAAAGCTGTTTTAGCTAATATTGTTGAAACAAATCACTGGGAACGACCCATCTATTTTTCGTTAGGATGCCACCCTCGCTTTTTGGCTGGCCTGGATGAATATTTAATGCTCGACGGATTTGTTAACAAATTGCTTCCTATAAAAACAAAGGATACTGAATTTGCAATTAATCCTGATAAAATAGAGCGAATTTTACTGGTTGCTGCAAATTTCAAAAATTTAAGCGATGTGGAATATCATAACATGCCAAGAGTTTCAAACATTCTATTGAATTACTATCAAGTCCTTTATAAATTAGCGCAATACTATCATCAAAACAACCAAAACCAGAAAATCAGGGATATTGTAAGTTTTATAAAAACAAATATGACAATCAACGCATTACCAAATAAAGAAAAAATTATCACGTCAATTGAAAATTTTATTCAAAAACAATAAAGAATCATCTCTAATTCTGAACAAAAAAGGATTGCAAAAATGATCAGGCCGATCTTGCTATTACTCATTTTTTTAAGTTCAACATATTCAAGTGACACAAATGCTCAGACACTCCCTGAGCCGTCGGGTCAAAGATTAAGAGTTATTGTAGCGGATAAATACGCTGATGGGTGCATTATCATCGGCGGTTCAACCGGCTCGTGGGCTTTTGGCACCAATACCGGACTGGTTCTGGATCGCGAATTCAGCTACGTTACCCCGCTTAATGATTTCAAGCAGAGTACCATCCATCCTGATAATACATCTGACTGGAACTGGAATAAAGCAGATGGATGGATCACCCATATCGCTGCAAACGATCAGATATTGAGAATGCACAGCCCCATCGGCCCCCAATGTTCCCGATGGGCACAGAACGACCGCAGAACCGCCGCTGAACTGGAGACCAATATGAAAGACTTTATGCAGGCCCTCTGCCAACGCTATGACGGAACTCCAGGTTTTAAATACATGGATGTCGTCAATGAAACGGTCATCAAGGGCAACTGGAATACCGATAAACCCGGCTATGGCTGGGAAAATCCATGGTATAAAATTGGACAAGATAGTGATAAAAATAAAACACCCCTTTATATTAAAAAGGCTTTTCAAATTGCAAACCAGTATGCTCCCCATATCAAGCTGATTTACAATCATCATGAATCGCCGGAAATGATAAATTCCTGGGTTTTAATAAAGGAGACCATT
>NATN01000195.1 GCA_002085355.1 Candidatus Zhuqueibacterota bacterium 4484_87
TTAAATTCAATGATTTCCTGTTTCGATTCTCCGTAAAAGCTGGTAAAACATCTGCTGAACCACAGGCAACTTGTAAGCGCTGGAATAGCGAAGTCCGGTAATCTCCATCACGCTCTTGCCCAATTCACGGGATAGATGAATGCACAATTCTTTTGAAAATTCTTTACCGATAACATTTTTTTCCAAATCGAAAAATCGTTTTGCTACCGGTGTAACAGCGCCGCTGGCAATGCGAATATCCTCTATCGTATTATTTTCAACTTTCGCCAAAACCGCCAGCGTAATGCGACTGATTGCTACAGCTCTCCGGCGTCCCAATTTGTAAAATTCACCGCGATATCCGGCAGCGATATTTGGCAATTCGATGCGCGTGACGATCTCGTCCGTCTGCAAATTGGTTCGATACGGCGCCGCTAAAAACTCGGCAACAGGGATGACTCTTTCGCCATTATTAGACAAAACAACAAGATTTGCATTATAAACCAACAAAGGCGGTACACTATCGGCGCAAGGCGCATTATTCACAATATTCCCGGCGATAGTAGCGCGATTTCGAATTTGAACGCTTCCCACACGAGATGCTGCTTGCGCAAGCAGAGGAAATTTTTCGCGAATCACCGGATGCCGGGTTATTTCCGAAAACGTGACCCCGCTGCCGATGGATAGACCTTTTTCCGTCTGTTCCACGCGGTGCAATTCGTCGATCTTCCGAATATCGATAAGCTTTTTGACTCGGACAAATCGTGGGCTCCTTTGCCGCAGCGCAGGAATGACATCTGTCCCGCCGGCAATAATTTTCCCTGTCTCACCGGCATGAGCAAGCTGCTCCAGCAGTTCCTTTAAATTTTGCGGACAAGAATATTCAACATTCAGTATCATTGCAAACTCCCCCGCGCGTGCGGCGGTCTTAATTTTTTACCCAACAAAACTTCCTCCAAATTCAAGGGCAAATTGAAAAAGCGCACCTCCACCGCGTGGCTCACCGCATTGGCAATGGCGGCAGCCGTCAACTCCAACGTGGGCTCGCCCAGAGATTTCGCGCCCCAGGGACCATATTGGTCAGTCCCTTCGATAAAATGAGGTTCTATTTCTCCGATGTCCTTCGCCGTGGGAATCAAAATTTGATCAAAATTCAACTCGCGAATCATGCCATTGACAGCCGTGATTTCTTCCCACAATCCATAGCCGGCTCCTTGAGTGACACCGCCGTAAACCTGGCCCTGCGCTCCCAAAAGATTAATCACCTTTCCCGGATCGTGAACAGCAACAACCCTGTCCACATAAACTTCGCCGGTACCCAAATTTACCGTCACTTCCGCAATCTGGCAGCCGTAAACATACGTGAAATATGCCGGACCCTGTCCCACAGAGCTATCCCAATCCACCTTGGGGCCCGGATACCAGCCCACTCCGGCGAGACAAATTCCTTTCCCGTATGCCAATTGACATACCTCGGAAAAAGTCAAATCTTTATCGTCATCATTTTCCACAAAGACGCGCTGATCCTGAAAATATATTTTCTGATTCGGTTTTAAATTCCAATATTCTTTCAAAAAATCGGTTAAATTTTTCCTGACAATTTCTGCCGCCGCTTTTACAGCACCGCCGCCCATTAAGGTTGCGCGGGACGCCACTGTGGGGCCGCTGTCCGGGACCAGTGCTGTGTCCATCTCCAGATAATAAATATCATCGACAGAGATTCCCAGCACTTCCGCGGCAATGATGGCATAAGTCGTTTGCATTCCCTGTCCGTTTTCCGCCAAACCGGAAAGCAAATAAGCCGACCCGTCCGGTTGAACCGACAAATACGCTGCCGCTGCGTCAATTCCCTCGGCGCCCAGCGATGTGCCGCGAAAACTGACAGCCATGCCAATTCCCTTGCGTATCAACTGATCCGGTTCGATAAAATTATCATTTTTGAGAATCAAATTTTCTTTGCTAATTTCTGAAGAAATTGGTAAGACAGGCTGCTCATCCTGCTGTTTTTTGTATTTTTTCCATTTTTCTAAAAAAGAGGTCTCCGCAACAGCTTTATCCATCACAGTCAGAAGATTGACGTCGTGATTTTCCAGCTTTTGCCCGGTAGCAGTAATCGAACCCGAACGATAGCCGTTGATGCGGCGAATTTCGTCAGGCGTTTTGTTGCATCGAGATGCGATTTCGTCCATGAGGGATTCCTGAGCGAAAATAGGTTGCGGCGAACCGAAACCGCGCATGGCTCCAGTGTAAGGATTGTTCGTGTAAACCGCCCGCACGTCAGTCCACACATTTTCGATTTCGTAAGGGCCTGTCGCCTGAACCACAGTGCGCCAGGTGACAAAAGGACTCATGGACAAGTATGCGCCGCCGTCCGCCAGAATATCGATTTTCATGGCTTTGATTTTCCCGTCCCGCGTAAAACCCACTTTGTAATTCATAAAATACGGATGGCGTTTATAGGACTCCATGACCGATTCTTCGCGCGTGTAACGAATTTTTACAGGTTTCCCGGTCTTCAAAGCAGCTACTGCGGCGCGGGCGCACAAAATATCCACGGTATCGTCCTTCCCGCCGAAAGAACCGCCCAAAGCCGCTTGTTCGATGCGTACTTTGTTCAGCGGCAAATTGGTAACCATTGCCACAATGCGCCGGGCAGTAAACGGATTCTGAATGGAACCGACGACTTTCACGCCTCTCTGCTCCGGCAACGGATACGCCAAAACGCATTCCGGTTCGATATAAGCATGTTCAATGTGCGGCGTGGTATAGGTTTGTTCCAAAACAAAATCGCTTTCCTGAAAACCTTTTTCCACATCGCCCTTTCGCAGCGGATGATGAACAATGAGATTGGTTTCAAATTCCGGATGAATCAACGGAGCGTCTGACTCAAGCGCACGCCGGGGATCAGTAAGCACAGGCAATTCCTCAATTTCAAATTTCACCTGTTCGGCCAGCGATCTTAAATTTTGCTCATCTTCACCGACAAGCAGCGCCACGACATCGCTCGGAGTGACGATTTTCTCGTTGCAAAAAATGGGCTGATCATGGCGGATGATACCAACTTTATTTTTCCCCGGGACATCCCGCCAGTCACAAATTGTGACCAGCCCCGGGACGTTCTCGATGGCTGAGAAATCGATGGATTTGATTTTCGCATGACTCGCTGGCAATCGCACTGCTACGCCGTAAAGCTGGTTCGGCAAATTCCAGTCGTCGGCGAATTTAGCTTTTCCGGTCACCTTTGCGTAGCCATCGGGTCGGATGACTGGTTTTCCTACGATGTTGAATTTCATATTTCTCTTCTGTCTTATTTTGAAAATAATATTTTATGCGCCTCGAAGTCTCGAAGACTCAAAGTTTATTAGCTTTAATTATTAGTCACAGATGGACACGGATGAGCACGGATTTTTATTTTATCTGTGTAAATCTGTGGCTTTTTTATTTAACCACCAGGACTCGAAGACACAAAGAATGGCTCAATATCAAAAATTTTATTTAAAATACTTATTCAGAATTTCCATCATTGCTCTCCTGCGGGGATATTTTTCTTTGAATTCGGCGACCAATTTACGCACAACTTTCTCGCCGCCTTCTATCTTTAGCATATTTTTCAAAACGCGCGCAATTTCCTCGTAAAAGTTTCTGCCAGTATTTTGTGCATAAACCCTGACAGCATTTTCATAGATTTTCAGCAATTCTTTCGGATATGCCTTTTTCAAATGAGTTGCATAGTTTTCGACAATGTGCAAATCATCGCTATGCTCCTGAAGCAGTTTCAGTAGTCGATCCTGATATTTTTCTTTGATAAAAACTTGTGCTAATATTCCAATTGACCCGCCGGACCTTCCCCGCGATTTTATTTCATCAATAATGTCTTCTACTACATCTTCCCATTCGTCCTTTGAATATGTTTTTTTCAAAATGTCATAAAATTTAAAATTAAAATAACTTGAATAAAACAACTCTTCCGCATATTTGCGAACTTCATCCTTATTTTTCTCCAATCGAGCTATTTCCAATAATCTACTTTTGTAATCCTGAACTAGTCCAGGGTAATTATTTTTTTGCGCTTCGTCAATTCCTCCATGAATCAATTTTTTAGCGCGATCAAATTCCCTTTTCTCAATAGCTTCATCAATGAGAAATTTACGAAACTCATCATGTTCAATATTTTCTTCGGCAAATTTTGTCGCCTCTTCTTTTCTTTTGGTTATGAGAAAATAATCCAACTTTGCTCTTTTCAGCCTCACAATTTTATATGTCGAAGACCAGCTATCACCTTTCCCAGCTTTTCTTTGTGCTAGATCCAATGCTTTAAAAAATGCTTTCTCCTGCTCAAGATTTGAAATGAGATGAGGCATCAGGCTCAGGAAATCATTTTCCCAACCAAAACCTGTATATTTGCTTTTAAAAAATTCTTTCAAACAATAATCTAATAACGCATCTTTTTCTGAAGGTGGAATTTTGGAAAGATTTTTATGGATCAATGAAAATGCCCAATCCATAGTGGCTGAGGAAAAACCAGCAGAATCATCCATCTTCTGAACAATAACAGGAACTTCTTCGATGACTGCCTGGCAAATTCTAATGGCTTCGGCTGTGTTATTTTCGTCAAAATATTTTTCCGCTTTTCTTAAAAGACTATCGACCTGCCTGAATAACGGAAAACTTTCGTTATATTCGATAAATCCATAACGCCCTGAGAAACTTCTTGCAATCTCCTTAATCCACGTTTTGTAATTCTCTTTTTTATTTGTCTTGATGAGGTCGGAAAAATGAATAAAAAATTCGCTAAAAAACTTTTCGTTATCTAAAGCAAATTCTTTCAAAAATACAGCGAGGTCTTTCTTGGAAACTTTTTTCAATATTTCTTCAAATTGTTCTAATTGTGACTTTTCCGCTTTCTTCTGTTTTTTGGATTTTTTTCCATGAACGTTAATCTCATTACCATTCATAGCCTTTTCGATTTCATAAAGCACTGCCACAACGTGTTTGCAAACAGGACCCCAATCATAGGGACAGGTGCAATACCAATCGATAATCTCTCCGTCATCAATAGTAATTTCCACGCGATAATCTTCTGATCCGATAACATCTGCCCGCCATTCTGATTCTGAAATTTTTACCAAATTCTCAACTGCGCCATTTTCAAAGTAATTTATACCTCTGTTCACAATTTTGGGGCTGATGTCTTCTAAAAAACTTTCAAGATCCATTCTGTTTTCCTAAAAATATTTTTAAATCGATGGGTCTGCTCCAAAAGCCGCTGAAGCGGCTACTTAGCTTGTTATGTTGCTTTACAGGCACCACGATGAATCGTGGTGCTAGCACAACCGTCTTTTTGAATGAACACCATGCTTCAGCATGGTGCCTTAATCCAAACAAAAAAGCCAATAGCTGCTTTAGCAGCTTACAAAATTATAAATAGATGACTCAAGCAGATTAAAAAATTGAGTTTTATGCTGAATCAAACAATAAAATGTTTTCATTTTAATAGCGTTAATGAAAATAACCCGTTAAAATTGAACATTAGCAGACAATCTATAGTCTTTGAACGGCGGACTCGAAGATTATTTGTTTTAATTATTAGCCACAGATGGGCACGGATGAGCACGGATTTTTATTTAATCTGTGGCAATCAGTGTAAATCCGTGGCTACTCTATTAGAAATTCAAACCGCAAACCGAATACTCAAAATATCCCCATCTTTCACACGATAGTCTTTTCCTTCCAATCGAAATTTTCCGTTATCACGAATGGCTT
>NATN01000196.1 GCA_002085355.1 Candidatus Zhuqueibacterota bacterium 4484_87
TTGGAGGGCATATTTGTGAACTGAATATCAGCAAAAATAAATTCACAATTTCCAAAATTTCGAGCTTTTGAAATGTTTATATCTGCAATCTCCTTAATCAGTTTGAAAAAGCAGAGTTTCTATTCACGATTTTACTTCAGATTAAGGATATTCTTTTGGGCAGGTAAATTACATGATAAAAAAAAGTGAGAAAAGAGCAGATAAATGAGATATTTTTTCATGGCTCACGTCCGTCAAGGAAAAGGGGCTATTTTACAAAAAATTTGAGTAAAATTGTCATTAAAATGATAATCCCAAAGCCGAAATTCATAAAAGTAAAGAGCAGGTTAAAATGTCGATTCATGTCCTCGAAACGTTTGTCCATGTAGTGGTGCATATCTTCAAAGCGTTTGTCAGCAGATTTAAAGCCTTCTTTCATAGTTTCGGCAAGAAGATGAATTTCACTCCTTAATTCCATCGATTGGCGTTCGTAGCTATCTTTTGGGACAAGATTTCGCGTGAGCAAATTTATACATTGATGCAGCGATTTTTTATCTTTGACTTCAAACGCACGCTCCAACTGCTGTTCCAGAAGTCCAGCTAAATCTTCAATGTGAACCTCATGTAATTTTTAATAAAATGATCAATTGCTGCTTTAAATATAACATCTTTTTCTGCGTTTGTCAATGATTTTTTGAATTACCTGATAGAATCTTCCATGAGATTTTATACCCGTTCTACATGGATAATCATTTTAGTGTGACTTGATTTTTATCCGCTCCTCTCGTCATCGATACGCACTTCCGAAGACAGATGTTTGTACCAGAAATGGTACAGACCAAAAGAAAGGACTGTCAGAATGATTGCCAGAGTAGCAACTGAATTCCAACGTCTGATCACTATCATCATCATGAACAGAAACAACACTACTTGCCAGGGGACAGCAAAAAACAATGCGATAATGTCACGGCGATTTTCTTTGTTGACTTTTTCTCTGACAGTGGGCGGAAGAGAATTCTTGATGTGAGCCCAGAAGCCAAAAGGACGGGTTTTTTTGTAAAATTCCTTCAAGGTTTCCGGCTTTGTTGCCGGAGTGAGCAGCGTTCCTAAAATCATGGCAATGAGAGAAGTGGCGCTGACGAAAGCAAAGGAAACATACTCTGGTACTTGCGGAAAAAGAATGCGCTGGACAACTGCTGCAATCATACCGGCTCCTGTTCCAATGGCAAAGCCGTAGCCATTCAACCGCCACCAATACCAGCGTGCAAGTTGCGGAATGATCATACCTCCGCCGATGCTCATTGTAATCCAGCCCCAGATTTCGTTGATATTTTTAATTAATAAGCTGAAAAGAAGCCCGGAAAGAACGATAAGTATCGACGCCCAACGACTGTGAACCATGAGGCTCTTTTCGCTGGCGTCGGGTTTCAGATATGCCTGATAAATATCTTTCACCCAATAAGCGGCGCCGGCGTTAACAGTGGAGTCGAAAGTGGACATGGCGGCTGCCATGAGTCCGGCGACGAGCAATCCCTTCATACCTGTATGCATCATCTGTTTGAGCACGATCGGCAAAACCGCTTCCGGATTTTGGATCACACCATTTGTGGTACCGTAGGAAATTCCCAGAATGGCAATGGCTGCAATAAAGGGCCAGCGAAATGATAACAGAAATGTCCAAAATAATGACAGCAGTCCTGCTTCTCTGTCGCTGCGAGCAGCAAAATAGCGCTGCAGCATGTAATTCCCGGTGCCGCCCATGCCTTCAATGGTCACTTTAATTAAATAAAATAATATGGCGATGCCGAATAGGTTGTAAATTGAATAGGCACATTCGGGGGAAAAATCAAGCTCCCAGCGGGGGACAATGCTTGACCAGGCTTCTTTGGTGGTTTGGATCGCTTGAAATGTGCCGTCGCGCATGGGAACGGAAATGGAAAAAACGTCCGGGAGATGGACTTTGGTCAGGGATAGGACAATGACGTAAATAATGGTAGCAAAAATTAACAGGCTTTGGAAAACATCAGTCCAAACTACGCCGTAAAGCCCGCTGGCAACTGTGTAAATCATTGCCAGAACGATCATAATGAGAGAAGCCCAAAAAGCGGGAATTCCCAAAATTTCACCGATGAAAATACCTGACCCAACGGCAAAATAAGTTACCATTGCAATGGTCACCAGGATGCTGGAGATGGCGGCAATTATCCTTGCGATATCGCCTTCCCTGTCTTTCCCAAAGCGGAATGCCATCCACTCCGCAAGAGTCATTACCTGAGAGCGACGATTCCACTTTCCCATGAAAATCATAAGAAATGCCAAAATAAGGGTAACTCCACCGCGGATTTCTATGAAAAATCCGGCAGCGCCTAATGCGAAAATCCATGCGGTGTTTATCATGGTGCCGCTGACATCCAAATTTGACGCCATTCCGGAAGCGCCCAGAACCCACCAGGGCAATTTTCGGTTTCCCAAAAAATATGAATCAATCCCTGAAGATGCTTTTTTTTGCAGCAATAGCCCGATGACAACCATTGCTGTTAAATAAACTACGATGATTACATAGTCCCAGATACCCATCCGTTCTCCCTGGCAGGTTCGTTAAGATTCTGTGTGAATTTTGCTAAATATTTGTCTGAGCATCGTCAGGCATGTGCTTTTAATTTGCTCAGATGATGTGGCTTTAGTGAGGCTTTGGCAATGTCAACTCGAATAACCTGATCGTCTATCGAGCCTTGATCCCAATCCTCAATAGCTTTTAGTGCGGCTTCTTCGTCTGGCATTTCCAGAAATCCGTAACCTTTCGATGTTTTTGAATACCGATCTCTGATAATTTTTACGTTCACTACTTTGCCGTACTCCTCAAACATTTCGAGGAGATCACGTTCGTCAGCATCTTTGGGCAGATTGCCAACATAGATCCTCATTTTTTCCCCTCCTCAAAGATTCGCGAGATTAGAAAGTCCCTCAGAGATTTAGCGATATCGTTATAGATACCTCCTAATTTTGATTAGATTGTTAAAGAAATTTAACGTTAATTATAATAAATTTTTTTGAGTTTGTCAACAAAAAAATGCATTTAGTGAAATATTTTTTTCATTTTCTTTTGGAGGCGGATAAAATAATTCGCTTGAAAGTGTATTCTCTGAGTGTGCATCGGGGAAAATATGATTTTATAATATTGTTTTCAAACTGTTGGTTCGGTTGAGACGATTTGCCGCTCCTAATTTAATATTTTTGCAATTTTTGCTTGCTATTGATATTTTTCTGTATTATTTTAAAACAGGAGGGTGACGATGAAAAATTTTGACCTGAAGATCACTATTTTAGAAATCAAGGGCTCGTGTCCTGTTTATATGATCGGTGAGAACTTTTTTCTCCGAAAAGGCTACAAATTGCAAGCAGGGAATGCTTCCTCTGTTTGTATGCATGCGCTCGGCTCAATTTTACCTTTTCACGCTGCACTCTCACACGGCGTTTCCCCGAAAGAACTTGGACTCAATAAGAGTGACAATAATTTTGCTTACGTGCAATGTCCTGATGCCTGTGAGAGAACAGGCGGCGGAACTGTCATTTTTGAGATTGAGGTATTAAAATGAATGAAGAAAATCAATTCCTGCCAACAGGAAAGCTTCGCCCTGAATTTCTCAAAAATCTTCTGCAAAATTACACGTTCAGCGATGAGCAGGTTGTCATTGGCCCCGGGATCGGTGTGGATGCAACCGTGATTGACGCAGGGGATTATTTTTTGATTGCGAAAACTGACCCCATCACTTTTGTTGCTGATGATATCGGGGCTTATGCAGTGGCAGTAAATTCTAATGACATTGCCTGCATGGGCGGAATACCTAAATGGTTTTTGGGTACTCTTTTGCTGCCGGAGAATAGCACCACTGAAGCAGATGTTGAAAAAATATTTTCCCAAATCAGCAAAGCATGCAAAAAGTTGGACATTGCTTTTTGTGGAGGGCATACGGAAATCACTTATGGGTTGGACAGAGCGATTCTTGTTGGGCAAATGCTGGGTGTTGCCGGCAAACAAGATTTGATTCAACCAAAAGAAACCCGAGAAGGAGACCGGGTCATTTTAACGAAAGGTATTGCCATTGAAGCGGTTTCCATTATTGCCAGGGAGATGGAAGAAAAAATAATCCCAAGCGCGACGGCTGATTTTATCGAAAAGTGCAAAAAATTTATTTATGATCCGGGGATATCTGTGCTCGCAGACGCAAAAGCTGCAATGGAAATTGGCGGCATCCACGCAATGCACGACCCTACAGAAGGAGGGCTGGCGCAGGCATTGCACGAGTTGGCAGAAGCAACAGAATTGGGAATTCGAATCTGGGAGAAGGAAATTCCTGTCTTGCCGGAGGCCAAGTTTCTGTGCGATTTATTTGAGTTGAATGTGCTTGGTGCGATTGCTTCAGGTGGTTTGCTCATTGTCGCGGAGCGAAAAAAATCGACTCAAATTGTGCGCCATTTACGGACAAAAAACATTTATGCGAGAATCATTGGGAAAATGATGCCGAAGGAATACGGGCAGAAAATTGTCACTCGATCCGGTGCGGAAACTGATTTGCCTGAATTTTCATCGGATGAAATCACTAAAATATTTCGCAATTGAAAGATAAAAAAATAAGAGAGGGGAGACGAAAATGGAAATACAATGGGTCGAAAGTCTCTTTTTCAGCACTGATAAAATAGCAAACGAGATGATCATTATTCATCACACCGGGAGTAAAAACGGTCAAATCAACAGCCTGCAGGGAACAATCAACTGGTTCAGACCAGAGCGATGGCGTTCGACGCAGCAGGTGTCGGCGCATTATATTATCCCACGTGCGGAAGGTCCCATCATTCAAATGGTCAGAGACGAACATACGGCATGGCATGCCGGAAAGAGCCGGTGGGTTATCAACGGTGTGTTGCGGGAAAATATTAATACGCGCAGCATCGGAATCGAGCTTCAGGGAGACGGTCAGTTGTATCGTTATACAAATTTTCAATACAAAGCTTTGATCTGGCTGGTTAAGCAAAAAATGGAAAAATTTAACATACCTCTGGAACTCATTCGCGGACATGAAGAAATTACGCCGCGTAAACCGGATCCGGGGCCGCTGTTCGATTGGGATCGATTTAAAAAAGGGCTGACATCGGCGACTGTCCCCGGCTCAGAAGTCCCGGCGGACAGCGATTTAGTTGACGAGGACGGCGACGGAATTATCTGGCTTGATGAAACCGATGATGTCAACATCCCTTCGGGAAAAGACCGGACGATTTTGGAAACAATCAAAGATTTTTTTGCCGGATTATTCCGATAATTTGAGATCAGATTTCAGTGATTATTGTTCGTTTTCATTGGGAATAATGCACAGAAAATTCAATCTCGTAGTTCCCGTGTTCCTGATCTGGTGTTCTTCATTGGGCAGAATGAAAACCATTCACACGTTCCGAACATCGAAATATTGACGCGAAGCAAATCCGCCAATGGCGGATAAACATTTGTAGCAAAGCATGATTGCAGCACAAATGACGAACTCCGAAGGAGTTCAACAGAAATCAACCGTCACAGGCAACAGTTTTGTGAGACAGAATTATTTAACCCCTTTGGGGCTATATTCATATTTTTCAATTTTTCCTACAAACGTTGAACGGTTGCGGCGTTTGATTTCCGCATTGAATGTAGGGAATGCATATATGCATTCCCTACGGGCAAAACCAACCATCAAAGAATGGGTTGGG
>NATN01000197.1 GCA_002085355.1 Candidatus Zhuqueibacterota bacterium 4484_87
TCTTGGTACGCCTTACATTTTTGGCGGAGAGGACAGACGCGGGCTGGACTGTTCAGGTTTTGTCTCGGTGATTTTTCGAGATGTTTACGGAATTAAACTACCGCACAATGCTTCACAGCAATTTGTCCGCAGTCAACGAATTCCCATTAGCCAACTTGCGACCGGTGATTTGGTTTTTTTTGACAACAACTATTCCGGCAGAATTGACCACGTAGGAATTTATCTGGATGACGGATATTTTGCTCATGCCAGCGCTACTTTCGGCGTTGTTGTTTCCAATTTGAGAGAGAATTATTACCGCAGCCGCGTGAAGAGTGGGGGACGGATTTTGCGATAGCGTGTTGTCAATCGTAATGAAAAATAATCAATTTAAGATTTTGAAAATAATTTTACTCTGAATAACCGGAAAATTTACTTGCTTATTTCTGCAAAAAACACTATTTTGCCTGCCTGTAACGGTACATTTCAAATTCAAAATTTCATGGAGTTCAAGCTGATATGGCGGATAAAGAGTCTATAAAAAATGAGTTCCTCCGCTTGGTGGAGATTATGCAAAAGTTGCGCGCTGAAGATGGCTGCCCCTGGGATCGCCAGCAGACTTACGAATCGCTGCGGCAATATCTGTTGGAAGAAACCTATGAGGTGTTGGAACTTATCGATGAAAAACGATACGATGAACTAAAATTTGAATTGGGTGATCTATTGCTGCAAGTGATTTTCCAGTCGCAGATAGCCGAAGAGGAGGGACGGTTCACCATTGTCGAGGTGCTGGAAAATATCAATGAAAAATTGATTTATCGCCACCCCAATGTGTTCGGCGATGTGCAAATAAATTCGGCGGAAGAGCAGACTGTCAATTGGGAAAGATTGAAAAAGAAAAAAGAACGCGGTCGTTCCACAATTGCAGGGGTCCCAAGTACATTGCCGGCGTTGCTACGCGCCCATCGGATTCAAGCCAAAGCAGCGACTGTTGGTTTTGATTGGGAAAAAGCAGAACAAGTCTGGGAAAAAGTGGAAGAAGAAATAGGTGAATTGAAAGATGCTGTGGCAGAAAATGAACAAAATAAAATAGAAGAAGAATTTGGCGATTTGCTTTTCGCGATGGTCAATTTGTCACGTTTCCTGCGCGTGAATCCTGAAGATGCGCTCCGTCAAGCTACGGAAAAATTCAGTGCCCGTTTTCGCAAAGTTGAGCTCGAAGCAGAACGCCAGCATCGTTCGCTGGAGGAAATGACGTTGCAAGAAATGGATCATATTTGGGACGATGTGAAAAAAGAATATGAAAAATAAAATTAGCATTTGAAGTCATAATCGAATTAAAAAAATGAAATAAAAGCGGAGGCTTTATGGGGAAGAATTTGAGCCATATTTTTAAAACTGTCGAGCAAGAAAAAATTGAAATGGTAGATTTAAAATTTATTGATCTTTTTGGCAGATGGCATCATTTGACAATTCCTGTGAGTCAATTTAGCGAGCGAGTGTTTGAAAAAGGAGTGGCGTTTGACGGTTCCAGTGTTCCCGGTTTCAAAAAACTGGAAGCCGGAGACATGCTGCTCATCCCGGATCCATCCACAATGTGGATTGACCCGTTCTGGGATATGCCGACGCTCAGTTTTATTTGTTCGGCGTACGAAGCTGATACGCGCGATTTGTTCAAAAATGATCCCAGAAATATCGCCCGACGGGCTGAAGAATATTTGAAATCTACAGGCATAGCTGACCAAAGTTTGTGGAGCCCTGAATTTGAATTTTATATTTTTGATCATATCACTTATGAATTTGACATTAATTTAGCATGTTACCGAATAGATTCAGTGGAAGCAGATTGGAATACCGGCTCCAGTGAAGAACAGAATTTAGGGCACAAAATTCCCAGGCAAGGAGGATATCACGCCATTCCTCCGCTGGATAATTCGTACAATTTACGTGCAAAAATGGTGAGTTGCATTGAAAGCAGCGGAATCGAAGTGAAATACCATCACCACGAAGTCGGCGGCCCCGGGCAATCAGAAATCGAAATTCATCATCATCCTTTACTCAAAGCCGCAGACCTGACCAAGTTGATCAAATACATCATTCGCATGGTCGCAAATAGAAACAACAAAACAGTTACTTTCATGCCCAAACCGCTCTATAGCGAGGCGGGCAGCGGCATGCACATTCATGTGAAACTATTCAAAGACGGAAAGCCGCTTTTTTATGATAAAAATGGCTATGCCGGTTTGAGCCAAACAGCGCTTTATTTCATCGGTGGCGTGCTCAAACACGGGCCTGCTCTGTTGGCATTCACCAATCCCAGCACAAATTCGTACAAACGTCTCGTGCCCGGATTTGAAGCGCCGGTAAAGGCGATTTTCGGACTGGCCAATCGCAGCGCTGCCATCAGAATTCCTAAATATGCAGATACGCCGGAAGAAAAACGATTCGAGTTTCGCCCTCCGGACGCGACGAGCAATATTTATCTGGCTTTGACAGCCATGCTCATGGCTGGAATTGACGGAGTTCGCAATAAAATTGATCCGGGAAAAGAAGGCTTCGGTCCCTATGATGTGAATGTTTTCACTTTGCCAAAGTCGAAGCTGGATCGGATCAAATCTTTGCCCACTTCACTCTTCGAAGCCATGGAAGCTCTGCGCAAAGATCACGATTTTCTGTTGGAAGGAGATATTTTTTCCAAGGAACTGATCGAGACGTGGATGGAGTATAAAATTAAGAAAGAATACGACGAAGTGCGCAACAGACCTCATCCGTATGAGATGAGCCTGTACTATGATTTATAACAGAATAAATTCCAAAATACAAATCCCAAGCACCAAACAAATTACAATTTCCAAATTCGAAATAAGATGGTAGCGGAGATTATTAGTTTGTACAAAATGAATTTGAAAGAATAAAAACAAGAAATTCAGAAGAAGATATCCTCACAATGCTCATTTGGGTCATTGAAATTTTGAATTTGGAAATTATTTGTCATTTGGTATTTGGAATTTGGGGTTTTTTAGGATTTCGGTTTATTCAATAAATTACGCTCACAAATCAAATAGAAGATTTAATGAAGAAAAAAATCAAAATATTCGTCGATTTCGATGGCACGATTTCCATGACAGATGTCGGCGATGCGCTGTTTCAGAAATACGCTGATGCGGACTGGGATAAAGTGGTACAGGATTGGAAAGACGGAAAGATCAGCTCACGCGAGGTATTTACCATTGGCTGCGAAAGCACGCATATTTCTCGGGAAGAATTATTTCGTTTCAGCGATGCTATTGAAATCGATCCGTTTTTCAAACCCTTTTTCAATTATTGTCGTCAAAAGAGTTATCCCCTGACTGTGCTCAGCGACGGTCTTGATCTTTACATCAAAAGAATTCTGGACAAAGAAGGACTTGGCGAAATAGAGGTCATTGCAAATGAGCTCACTTTCGTCGGCGAAAATAAAATGCACGCCATTTTTCCTTACTACGAGAAAGGGTGCCTTGTATGCGGAAATTGCAAAGGCTATCAAATTCGCGAACATCGGGAAGATGGCGAGTTAATCGTTTACGTGGGCGATGGATATTCTGACCGCTGCGCTGTGCCCGAAGCTGATGTACTTTTTGCCAAAGATGATCTAAAAGATTACTGTTTGGAAAATGGAATATATTTTCACAATTTCAATAGTTTTAAAGATGTTCTGGAAGAAATCAAAAAAATCGAAAGGGAATTGAGCAAAACGGAGAAAAAATGAAACAATTTTTCATCTTATTAATGATTTTAATATTGGTCTCCTGCGCGGGCATGAAACAGGCGCAGCAGTTTTACGATCAAGAAGATTATCAGGCAGCAATCGATGAATGCCTGCTTTCAATTGAAAAAGACAGCACAAACGCAGAGGCGCATTTGATTTTAGGCAAAAGTTATTTTGCCCTTGGCAAAACCGATGAGGCGTTGTCTGCTTTGAAAAAAGCAGAACAAATTTCATCGAATTCAAAAATAGCCAAAGAAGCGAAATCGGAAATTATCTCGATAAAATTAAAAATCGGCAACAATGCAGCAAAAGAGGAAAATTACAATCGCGCTTTTTCTGAATACAAAGAAATTTTAGCGATGGATTCCACAAACTTTGGTGCTAATTTCCAACTCGCCAATGCTTATGCCCAAAACGGCTGGCTGATAAAAGCGAAAAAATATTATCAAAAAGCGCTGGCGATAGACCCGACAAATATCGAAATAAAAAATAAATTGCGTCGAGCTGACAGCCTCATGCATCTGGCAGAAGTCAATTTTGAGAAAGGTAAAAAGTTTTATCTGAAAAGAAAAAATATTTCGGCTTCAAAATATCTGAAACGCGCGCTCAAATATCAAGCGGATTACAAAGACGCGAAATACTATTTTCACATGGCACAGGGAAAAATTTTGTATCGTAAAGGAAGTAAATCCGCGCTGTGGGATGCCATTGAACATTTTGGCAAAGCGATGATGATTCACGAGGAACTCGCTGAACCGCATTTTTTCATGGCGGTGGCATACGAGAAAAAAAACCGCAATGAATTCGATAATGCGATTAGCGAATACAAATTGGCTTTGGAAAAAGAACCTGACGGAAAATATGCGAAAAAATGCAAGCAAAAGATTCGTGAACTCACGGCTCGGCGGAATAAGTTGAGGAAATTTTGGGGGAAATAATTTTCCTTGCAACGAACAAAACGAAAAAGATCAAAAAAATTTTAATTTTGCTAAATTGAGATTGAATGGATTTATTCGATCAAAAGCATCGCGAAAAATCGACAGGACGCCCGAATCCTCCTCTGGCGGAACGCATGCGTCCGAAATCATTGGCTGATTTCATTGGTCAGTCTCATCTCGTTGGCGAGGGAAAAGTGCTGAGCCGCGCCATTGAGAATGACCAATTGGTGTCGATGATTTTCTGGGGGCCTCCCGGAGTGGGCAAGACAACTCTGGCGCGGATCATTGCAAAGGAAACTCAATCGGAGTTTTTCGCCATCAGCGCAGTGACTGCCGGAGTGCAGGATGTGCGAAAAATAATTGAAAAAGCGGATTTCAATCGCCAGCATTTGCAGAAGCGCACAATTTTGTTCATCGACGAAATTCATCGTTTCAACAAGGCCCAGCAAGATGCATTACTGCACAGCGTTGAGGACGGCACAATTTTGCTCATCGGCGCCACGACGGAAAATCCGTCTTTTGAGGTCATTTCGCCGCTGCTGTCAAGAGCCAGAGTTTACACGCTGACGCCTTTTTCCGAGGAAGAAATTGGCAGGATTATCGATCGTGCAGTTGAGGAAGATTCTGTTTTGAAAGAACAGAAAATCTCGCTGGCTGAAGATGCCCGTCAGATATTAATTCATTTTGCAGACGGAGATGCGCGCATCGCTTTGAATGCAATCGAACTGGCGGCACAGCAAGTTCCCGTTGCAGAGGACGGAACACGGGTAATCACTGCGGAAATGCTGCAGGAAATTTTGCAACAACGAACTTTGTTGTACGATAAAAAAGGCGATTATCACTACGACCTGATTTCCGCATTCATCAAAAGCATCCGCGGCAGCGACCCGGACGCAGCAGTGTACTGGATGGCGCGCATGCTGGACGGCGGCGAGGATCCGAAATTTATTGCCCGGAGACTGATAATTTTAGCTTCCGAGGATATTGGTAATGCCCATCCGCACGCGCTTGTTATGGCGACCAGCGCATTTTCAGCAGTGGATTACGT
>NATN01000198.1 GCA_002085355.1 Candidatus Zhuqueibacterota bacterium 4484_87
ATGAAAATCCAACGGCAACAAATCCGGAATACGCCGCTGCGTCCAATCTCCGCGGATTGTGATGGCGTAGCCATTGAGAATATTTCCCAAAGAATCAATTTTCGCGTACGGCGCATTCAATGAAAGCACTGACTCTGACACGTCATCGGATGGGAATCCTTTTCTGACATAACGCACGCCCAGATACAAATCAAAACGAAAAAGAAAAACGCCCTCTCGAATATCGGGCTGAATGAGGCGTTCCTTCTTCAAATCAATTTTTCTCGACGCTCCCACACGATCCAAACTCATAATTTGATAGAGTTCAAACCCTTCTTCGGCGACACGATTTTCCACCAGTGCGGTGAGAAAATGCCGAAATGAGCCACGAAATGCCTCTTTTCGCTGTCTCATCCACTGTATTTTTTGTAAAGCATCAACCGGCTTCATTTCCAGATAGCGCGAATAAAAGCCGTAAATCAATCGATCACGGTCCAGTTCAAAACGATTGAAAACAATTTGCATTTCGTAACCAAGCGCGTGATTTTCAATAATAAGCACACTGTCAGAAAATGCATAAAATTTTCTGCTTTTCTCGTCGTTCAGAAAATTCAGCACATAGGGGTTGACGATTTGGGTTCGACCCGCGTTCTGTGATTCACCCACGAACAGTTTTAAAAATTTTTTATAATCTTTCTTCCAATTTTCCAGCTCCTTAGCTTCAATAGTGATTTCTTCCCCAACGATCGGCTTTGGCTGAAGGCGTACGTTTAGCATCAGTTCTTTTTGTCCGATTATTCCAATTTTTCGAACAAGAACTTCATAGCCAATGCGGCTAAAAATCAAATCATAATTCCCCTGAGGGGCGCGCTCGATGATAAAATCGCCAGCTAAACCGCTCGCGGTTCCAATGGTCGTATTTGCTAAAAAGATGTTTACATCTGAAAGCGGGTTTCCTGTCTGCGCATCTTTCACAGTGCCATGAATTTGAGAAAAGGCCTTTTGACTCAATGCTGTGTTAAGCAAAGTCAAAAGGGAGAAAACAAGATGGAGAGAGAAAATTGCACGATTCGTTCTGTTTCGCATCAAATTGGGATTTATTGTTTTATTCTTCTCATTTATTCAAAATACAAATATGGGAGCAAAAAATCAAGAAAAGATTTTTCAGAATCAGAGATGGAAATTAATTCTGTTGAAAAAAAAAGGTCTCAACCTTTTGGGAAGAGACCCTTCATTTCAGTCAGCGAACAAGATTATTTAATCTCGATCTCTTTGGCTTTTGCTTCTTCTGCTTTGGGAATGTTCACCGTCAAAATTCCGTCTTTGTAATTCGCTTTGATCTCATCAGCTTTTACATTCCTCGGCAGGCTGAAGCAACGCTGGAATTTTCCGTATCTGCGCTCCACGCGATAGAAATTTTTATCTTTGTCTTCTTTCTCGATTTTGCGCTCTCCGGTCAAAGTCAGGACACCATCTTCAAATTGAATTTTGATGTCATCTTTCTTCAAACCGGGCAACTCTGCCTTCACTTCAAAATTATTTTTTGTTTCAACAATATCAACTGCCGGCTGCCATACGGTATCGGATTTCCAGAAATCAAGACCAAAGTCGCCAAAGAACCGATCTAAATCACTCGGTAAATCCATCCACTCACTTTTAGGTTGCCAACGAATCAGAGACATAACTCATCCCTCCT
Source organism: Candidatus Zhuqueibacterota bacterium 4484_87 (assembly GCA_002085355.1). GTDB lineage: Bacteria > Zhuqueibacterota > Zhuqueibacteria > Thermofontimicrobiales > Thermofontimicrobiaceae > 4484-87. The sequence continues at coordinate 1,676 of NATN01000198.1, forward strand.
TCATGTTTATTTTTTATTCTCAATTACTTTCATTTTCGCTGAAGGAATGAGCAAAGCATGTGCCAAATTATTTTTATCGAATTAACCTATTGATATAATTAAAATTATAAAACACTCTCTATAAAATTAAAACCCAAACAACCTCTGCTATTTTGTCATAACAACTGAAACAAAATGGCCACCTCTGCCAAAAAGGCATAGACAATTAAAAATAGTACAAGTATTTTATTTTTAACACGCCAGCGCGATCCACCACGTGCAATTGAGTCGGTAAAAGTTGCCCAAGAGAATCGTACTCATTGCTGCAATCGCGGATTTCGTTAATCGCCAGATAAATCCAGCTTTTGGGCGAAAAGTTGTACGAAAACAGCAAACCAAAAATCGTCTGCTCGAACCTTTTAGTGGACCGAAAACCGACATTATCAAAATAGAGACGCACATTCAAATTGTTGACAGGTGTCAGTGACAAGAAAGGCCTTGAATTAAACGTAACTTCTTCTATTTCATTGTCTTTGTTTCCTTCGACAAAGAAATTGACTGATGTGCCGACTTGCAATTGTTCAATTACATTCCAGCGAAAGAAACCGCCTCCGCTGGCGTAGAATGCCAGATAGTCGCGGCTAAAATTGTACGTTTTGGAAAAATTCACGTAAAAATTAGCAAACCAATCAGGGGAAATATTGAACCATGAATTTGCATTCGCCTGATAAAATTGATAGCGAATATTTTCATCCTTTGAGTTCGCAATAACAAAAGTCATTTCACCGCCCCAGTTGCTGCGAAATTGCATATTAAAACCCAAAAGGCCGCCGCGATCGGTAAAGGCATCTACTTTCTCATAGTTCAAAATTCCTCCCCCATAAAAAAGAATACTGCTGATATCGCCTTCGGGAAAATACCATCGCGGCCCGGTAATGGCAATCAGTTCGCCGGTGCCACGCCAGGGCACAAATCCCACGCCGTCCACATCGAAATTTTCGCCGACATAACGAGTCCGCATGAGAGCGAGCCACCTTTTTGATAAACGCGTAAATCCCGCAGATGCGGCGAAATCGCCGGAGTTGTTTTTGTAACTTCGCGCCAATTGATATGCCAACTGCCAGCTTGCTCCGCGAAAAGCACCGTCCACATCGATAACGCCATTATTTTCGTGAGACGTTGACTTATTAACAATCAACAAGCCCACAGAGGAATTATTCAAGATTTGACGTTTGAGGCGAACGGAACCAAAAGCTGCCCGCTCTTCTGTTTGCTTTTCTCCGTCACTTTCGTATTCCGCCTCCCCTGTCAGCGCGAGAAATGCTCCATATTCATAAGGTGCGATTCTACCGGATGCCTTGGCACCAAAAAGCAACGGCACCTCGGAGCCATCAGGAAGTTTTTTGCCAATTCTGCGGGAGTAAAAAAGCTCAAGCGGCCTGTAAAAACCAGAGTGGCGCTGCCTGCCGGCTGCTTTAAAAATTTCATTTCCCTCAATAAAAAAAGGCCGACGTTCCGCAAAATAGCTTTCATAACGAGAAATATTGAACTCATAAGGATCAGCTTCGATCTGTGCGAAATCAGGATTTGCAGTAAGCTGAAAATTGATTTTCTCCGACGGATTAAATAAAACATCCAGACCAAAATCTGGGTTCACCTCATAATTTTTTTGAGACAAATAACTGACCTTGGTTATTCCAACAGGATAGATTTCCAGATGGGCACTTTTCGTGGTAATTTTAAAATTATCAAAAACAAGCCTGCCAAATTTGGAAATTCGCTGGCCTTCGTTTTCCTCATAAATGCACCAATAGATGTCCTCTTTTTCCGATGACACCCATCGATCAAAATCCAAGCCCCATTCGTCCAAGCCGCGAGTGAACTGGATTGACTTGAAAGGAATTTTTATTTCCACCACATAGCCCCAATCGTATATCTTTGATTGAGCAAACCAAATTCCATCCCAATTATAATCGCGATCTCTGGCATCGTCCAGGAGAAGGCAATCACTACGGACGCCGCTCGCAGAAACAGCAAACTTGTAAGCAGTGCGACGATTGCCAAAAGTGTCCAGCATGAGAGAAACCGCGTCTCCGGTGAAATTATCCAAGACACCGGTGAGGCGCTGAATATCCTCTTTCTTTTGCTGGCACACGAAAAGGCAGAAAAGAGCATCGTCCGTCGCCAGAAGCCGAACCGTTGTTTTCACTGAAGGCGTTTTCCCGTGAAAAGGGCTGAACTGAACAAAATCGGTTGAAGAATCCGCTTGGCTCCACGCATATTCTATTTTACCGTCAATCCTAATTAATTCATCAGTTTTATGCAGGATCATTTTCTTGGACGGATGATTTTGTCCCCAAAGCACATTTGCTGCCACGAGTAAGAAAAAAATAAATTCCTTCATCATTCACCTCTCCTTAATTCAATTTCCATCTCTTTTTCCGTCCATCCACTGTGGCTTTTCAAGTTCATGACAAACCAAATTTCACGAAATAACCTGGTTTGTAAATAAGCAAAATCATTCCCAAAAAGGACTTTTTATTGAAGGGCCCTTTTTTTACTGCCAAGCGCCCTTTTGTTAACGAATGAAATGGAAAAATGTTACATGAAAAGTGATGTAGCTATTTAGCTGCAGAGCCGTGTAAATACAAAATAACAAATCATTTAATTTTAAAACTCCATCAGGACGCCAATTTTTTCCTTGACTTTTGGGAAAATATTTTTTATATTGACTTTGAATTTTAAAGTTCTTAAATATTTAGAGGAAGATATGAAGAACCAACAGGCATTGGAAGAAATTGCTTTTATAAAACAGGTCATAGCAGACAGCCAGCGTGTTTTCATTGAAAACGGTCATCAATACATTCTGTGGAGCAGTCTGGCAATTCTGGGAATTCTGTTCAAATACATTAATGAAGGCTTAAATCTCGGAATCAGCAATCTCTGGATCTGGGTGCCAATTCTCCTTCTTGGCTGGGTTTTATCTCTCCTATTAAAAAAACACACATATTTGAAAATAAGATCAAAAACTTTTGCCCAGAAAATATTTGAGACCACCTGGACTGCACTTCTAATTTCCATCATTATCCTCGCCCTTGTTGGTTTTTATACAAAATCCATTCAAACCTACGCCGTATCCGCGGTAATAGCGACAATGTTTGGCTGCGGCTATTATATTTCCGGAACTTTGACTGACTCAAAATGGATGAAAGGGTCATCGCTTGCCTGGTGGATTTTTGCCGTTTTGATGTTTCTGTTTCCCGGCAAGCTTTCTGTCGCCTTTTTAGGGCTCATGCTGATATTTTTTCAGCTCATTCCCGGAATCATTCTATCGCGTAACTGGAGAAAAAAACTTGGTGAACAGGAATAATGAAAGATTTTGATCATAAACAGATTGACGAAATTATCCATTCCCGCATCAGATTGGCGATAATGGCAATTTTGCTGAACGTTGAACATGCGGAATTCATTTTCCTCAAAAAACAAATCAATACAACCGACGGCAATCTAAGCATTCACTTGAAAAAATTGGAAGATGCGGGATACATTGCTGTGGAAAAACACTTTGTTGACAGAAAACCTGTTTCCAGTTACAAAATAACCGACCGCGGAAGAGAAGCTTTCCAGCAGTATGTCCAGCGTCTTGATAATTTCATCAGGAGATAATTTTTTTTAGCATCTTGCTTTATTTTTTAAAGTGCTTTATTTATCAGCAAACTCAAAAAATTGAATATCGCTCACCGAAAACACAAAGGAGAACATTATGAGGACAAAACAAATTATCATCAATGGACTGATTTCAGGTCTGATTATGGGCATTACTCTTTTTATCGCCGGCGCGATTTTTTCCAGAATAATTTACGGGCCCCAATTTGCGCCGTCAGGAAAATTTGAACCGGAACAATTGAATGCCTGGTATTTCATCTGGACCAAACTTTTGATCGGAGCATTTTTTGGTTTATTGTTCGCCGTCCTTTATGAAATTTTACCGCTCGCAAAGAGATTAACCAGCGGCTGGAAGGGAGCACAATACTCCTTC
>NATN01000199.1 GCA_002085355.1 Candidatus Zhuqueibacterota bacterium 4484_87
GCGCCCGGCCTACCAATCCATTTTTACGGGCAGGCTTTCGCCAAAGCAGGCGGCGTACGAGATGCAGAAATTAGCAGAAAAGCTCATCAGGGAGAACCGGTAATAAAATGAGCTCGGAATTGGGAAATATTCGCAACAACAGGCTGGCTTATCTATACACCATGCCGGCATTCATCGTCATGGGACTTGTTGTCATTTACCCATTTTTGTACAACATTGTCCTCTCGTTCTCCAATATGAATCTAACCCATTTTTATGATTGGCGGCTGATAGGTCCGCAAAATTACACGGCTGTTTTTCAGGAAAAAACTTTCTGGTATTTTTTCTTCAAAACAATTCTGTGGACAGTGATTAATGTCTTTTTCCACGTCACAATCGGCGTGTTTCTGGCATTGATTTTAAATAAAGATTTGAAAGCAAAATCATTCTATCGTACGCTGCTTATTTTGCCTTGGGCTGTACCGCAGTACATCACTGCTTTGACCTGGCGGGGGATGTTCAATTCTGAATACGGAGCAATTAGCCTCATCATTCAAAAAATCTTCGGCGTGCAAATTCCCTGGCTAACAACAGAATGGGGCGCATTTACTGCATGTGTGATTACCAATGTCTGGCTTGGTTTCCCATTTATGATGGTCATTGCACTCGGTGGATTGCAAAGCATTCCCGATGAACTTTATGAAGCAGCGGAAATTGATGGCGCGTCCTGGCTGCACAAATTAAAAAGCATCACTGTTCCGCTACTGAAACCGGTAATGATTCCCGCAATTACTCTGGGGATAATCTGGACTTTCAATAATTTCAATATTGTCTGGCTGGTCAGCAACGGCGGTGAACCGGCAGATACCACACACATTCTGGTAAGCTGGGTTTACAAATCAGGTTTTCGTTATTTTCGCATGGGTTATGCCGCGGCATTTTCAATAATCATATTTTTGATTTTGTTAATTTTTAGCTGGAATTTTATCAAAAAAAGTAAAGCGACTGAAGCTGTTTATTAATAAAAATTATTTCCCAAAAGAAAATTCGCCATGAGAAAACCAAGAGATTTATCACTCGCAGGAAAAATCGGCGCGTATTCGGTATTGACGCTGTTCACAATTTTCGCCATTTATCCCATTTTGCGCGTGCTGACAATTTCGCTTCGCCCAGGGGATCGGCTATTGAGCAAATCGCTGGCGATTATTCCTCCCAACGCCACTCTACAAACGTACGTAAAATTATTCACTGATGAACCATTTCTGCGCTGGATGTCAAACAGTTTGCTCATTTCAGCGGCGGTCATGGTTGTCGGCGTCGGTTTGGCAGCCACTGCCGGATATGCATTTTCACGCTACCGTTTCCGCGGCAAGAGCACCGCCATGTTTGCTCTCATTACGACGCAAATGTTCCCTTTGACCATGCTTTTGCTGCCCCTTTTCATCATGCTGATAAAATTGAAACTTTACGATTCTTACATCGGTTTAATTATCGCTTATTCAGCGACTGCGCTGCCGTTTACAACATGGCAAATGAAGGGATATTACGACACAATACCTTACAGCCTCGAAGAAGCAGCATCCATTGACGGCAGCTCTCCTGTGGGCACATTCTGGCGCATTGTTTTGCCTTTAGCAGCACCGGCGCTGGTGATCACTGCGCTTTTTTCATTTATGACTGCCTGGTCTGAGTATCTCGTCGCAGCAGTCTTAATTCAGGACCAAAATTTATTCACATTGCCTTTGGGTCTTAAAACGTTCCAGTCTGCAATGGAAACTTCCTGGGGGCTATACTCAGCAGGGGCAATTATGGTCAGCTTGCCTGTAGTCCTGTTATTTTTATTTTTAAGTCGCTGGCTTATTTCAGGTTTAACATTAGGAAGCGTTAAGGGTTAGGAGGAAAATTTGGGAAAATTATCTATTTTATCAGAATTGTGGCAATTCCTTAAAGTACGCAAAAAATGGTGGCTGGGGCCTATCATCATTTTTTTGCTGTTATTAGGATTGTTGATTGTCTTCACTGAAGGATCAGCACTGGCACCCTTCATTTATGCTTTGTTTTAATTTTCAAAAAATCTCATTTTCAATTTTAAATAATTTGATTCTGTCATTAATTTGGTGGATGGCGAATATCTGTTGTGCAAAATTCTTCTCAAAAAACAAGCAAAAATGCAAAAATATCTTTTTTCATAACCATGCTACTGATTCCAGTGCTCTTTTTTGTGCTGATGGAATTGTTGCTGCGGCTGGTGAATATTGGGACTCAGGAAAAAATTGTTCTCAGAATAAAAGAAGATGGCAAGGAATATTATCAGTTGAATCCCGATGTCGGCAAACGCTATTTTGTTCATGCCGATGAAAACATGATTCCCCAGCTTTTTCCGCAAAAATTTCCCGTCAACAGTTTGCTTAAAGACCGTCTGTCAGAATACTTTCCCTCCCGAAATTTTGAAGTGATCAATTTTGGACTATCGGCGGTGAACAGCTTCACAGTGCTTGATTTTGCCCGTGAAATAGTTCACTATCAGCCTGATTTGGTCATTATCTACATGGGGCACAACGAATTTTACGGCGCCTTTGGCGTGGGCTCTGTTGAGCAGCTTGGCAAAAGTCCTGAATGGGTGCGGCTCTATTTGCGTTTGCGTCAGTTTCGGACATTCCAACTCGTGAGAAATCTCATTGCCAAATTTCTTGTCAAGAGTGACAAGCAAGCAGCAGCTAACCGCACGCTAATGGAACAAATCGCTAAAAAAAAATCTATCCCGCTTCATAGCGCGGATTTTGATCTGGCATGTCGCTATTTTCGAAAAAATTTACAACAAATTGTCGCGACAATTCAGAAAAACCACATTAAAGTTATCCTGTCCACAATAACCAGCAATTTGAAAGATCAACCACCATTCATTTCACTTTTTTCGGATTCATTGAGCCGCGAAAAGATAGATGAGTGGGAAACAAATTTCGCCCGGGCGAAAAAGCTATTGGCTCAAAAAAGATACGATCAGGTTAGTAGCTATTTACATCGATGTGAACAAATTGACCCTCATCCGGCGCGACTTCGTTTTTTGTTCGGAAAACTTTATTTGATTCAAAAAGACACTTTATCTGCTCGCGCTCATTTTTTCGGAGCCAGAGACGAAGATGCGCTTCGTTTCCGTGCGCCATCTGCTTTCAATCAAATTATTACACAAATCGCTGCGAACAATAAAATTCCCCTCGTTCCCATCGATTCAATTTTTAACGCTTCATCTTATGACGGCATCGTTGGCTACGAGCTCATTAGCGAACACCTGCATCCCAACATCCGTGGCTATGAACTCATGGCAAAATCATTTTCCCAAGCATTTTTAAACCATCTTTCCCTGAATGAAAAGCCGGAAAACTTATCGCTCTCCAATGAATATTTCCACACAAAGGCAGCCATCACTCTGTTGGACGAAGCAATTGGTGATTTTGCCATTCAGCATTTGACATCCCGCTGGCCTTTTAAGCGCAAAAGAGCTTTGTTGCACTATCAAGATTCAGCAGAAAAAAATTATATAGAATCGCTCATTAAGGAGTATAAGACAGGGGTTCTCTCCTGGAACAAAGCGCACTTTGAATTAGCGAACTACTATCTTCGGAAAAATCAGCCGGAAAAAGCTATTGCCGAATATCTGGCAGTGATAAAAGTTGTTCCGAATGACTATTACGGATATTTCAAACTTGGAAATCTGTTCTTCAGCAGAAACAAATTCAACAAAGCTGTCCTCTGGTATCAAAAAGCGCTAGCAAGAAATGATATGCCATTCATAAAAGCGAAACTGGGAATGGTCTATTTGAATATGTCCCTTTTTTCAAAAGCGGCGGCTATTTTTCAGGATGCTGTTCGTCAGGAGGAAATGATAAACAGCCTTTCAAATCAGGAAAAATCACTGCTGTTTTATTACTTTGCCATAAGCCAGATTAAGCTGGATAAAATTCGGGCTGCAAAACTTTATCTAAAAAAATCATTACAATTCAACAACAATAATGGCGAGGCTCATCAATTGTTGCAATTGCTAAATGCAAATAAAAAAGTAAAAATTCAATTTTGAATAGAGATGAAAGTTGAAAATGAGTATTGTCAATTTACAATTCTTTAAAAATTCTTTACGTAATTTTGCTTCGGTATTAAGTCTTTTGATCGTCGTCATCATTCTTTCGCTTTTGTCTCCCCACTTTTTAACCACGGAAAATCTGATTTCAATTGCACTGCAAATGTCGGTCATCGCCATCATGTCCATTGGTCAGATGTGGATCATTATTTCCGGCGGAATTGATTTATCCGTCGGCTCAATTCTGGCGCTCTCCGGCGTGACCACGACTATGCTCATTAACAGTCACGTCCCTTTTTTCCCGGCTGTACTTGTAGGCGTAGCTGTAGGTTCTTTTGCCGGTTTTGTGAACGGATTTCTCATTGCTGTTGGGAAACTGCCGCCATTCATTTCCACCCTTGGAATGATGGGCATTGCCCGAGGCATGGCGCTCATCATCACCAAAGGCGTTCCGATTTTCGGACTGCCCTCCTACTTTAGCGTTCTTGGCAACGGAAGGCTGGCAGGGATTTTGCCTTATCCGATTCTTATCACGTTGGTTCTTGCCGTCCTTGCCCATGTCATTTTAACCAGAACGCCATTCGGCAGATATACTTACGCCATTGGCAGCAATTTTGAAGCTGCCAGACTGTCCGGCGTCAGGACGACTTCTCTGCTCATTTACATTTACACCCTGGGTGGGCTGCTTGCCGGGCTTGGAGGTATTATTTTAGCGTCCAGGCTCAGCACAGGCCAACCCACAGCAGGCACAGGCTACGAGCTTGATGTTATTGCAGCGTGTGTCATCGGCGGCGCCAGTCTCAGCGGCGGCGTCGGCACGATCTGGGGCGCAATATTGGGTTCCCTGCTCATTGGTGTACTGCGCAATGGCTGTAATTTACTGGACATTTCCGCGTTCTGGCAGCAAGTAGCCATCGGCGGAATAATTGTAATTGCTGTTTTTGTTGATCAATATCAGAAGAAAAATAAATCGTAAAATCAAATTCGCGTTTTTTGACCGGATCAGGAGGCTGTGATGAAAAAAGCATTCATTTTGGGAATCGCTTTAATGACAATTCTTTTAATGAGTCAATGTTCTAAAAATGAAAAATCCGCCAAATATCAAATACTCGTTTCTCCCAAAGGGCTGGTGCACTCTTTTTGGGTCACAGTGAAAGCCGGGGCTGATTCTGCGGGAAAAGAATTCGGTGCGGATGTCATCTGGAAAGGCCCGACTCAGGAAACGGACATCGCCAGCCAAATTTCCATTATTGAAGATTACATCAATAAAGGCGTGGATGCCATCGTAATCGCGGCTTGCGATGCCCAGGGACTGATTCCTGTTCTGAAAAAAGCGGCTGACAAAAAAATTCCGGTTATCACCATTGACTCAGGTATTGATGCTGATTTCCCGCTCAGCTTCATTGCCACTGACAATATTGCTGCCGCAGAAAAAGCAGCGGACAAATTAGCGGAATTGATCCACTTCAAAGGAAAAGTCGCATGTATCCCCTTTGTGCCGGGAGCTGCTACTTCGAATATGCGTGAACAGGGATTTGTGAATAAAATTAAAAGTTATCCTGAAATAGAGCTCCTGCCCATTCGCTACTCTCAAAGCGAGGTAGCAGTTGCCATGGCGGTCACGGAAGACATCCTCACAGCACACCCTGATGTGAAAGGAATCTTTGCTGCCAACGAAGCGGGGACAATTGGCGTGATTCAGGCGCTGAAAACAAAAAATAAAATCGATCAGGTAAAAATTGTCGGTTTTGACGCGGCGAGCAACGAAGTTGAAGCCCTAAAAGCAGGTGAAATTGACGCTCTGATTGTGCAGGATCCGTTCAAAATGGGCTACGAAGGTGTGAAGGCGGCTATTGCCGCTTTGCATGGCAAAACAGTGGAAAAACGTATTGACACGGGCGTTTACGTGGTTACAAGAGACAATTTAGCTAAACCGGAGATTGTCCGTCTTTTGAAATAAAAAATTTCAGAAAATCGGTTTTGCAAAAAAAACTTGATTCTTTTGAAATTTAGTCGTATATTTTTAATCTCGAATTTTTATGCATGTTAAAAATCTTCTTGAATTTACCAGAGGAATATTATGGACAAAAAAGATCTGGAGCATTTCAAACAATTGCTTTTAAAACGAAGGGAAGAAGTTTTAAAGAATCTTGGACATATTCGGGACTCTTCTTTTGAAAATTACCGTGATGCATCAGGCGAAGATTCCACTTATTCCATTCACATGGCAGATCATGGCACAGATGAAGAGCAAAAAGAAAATACTTACTATCAGGTTCATCGGGAGAATCGTTATCTTCTGTATCTGGAAGAGGCTCTTGAAAGGATCGAGAACGGTACTTACGGCATTTGCAAGGGTTGCGGACAAGAAATTCCCAAAGAGAGATTGGAAGCAGTTCCGCATACACAATTGTGCGTGCCCTGCAAAGAAAATGAGAAGAAACGATGATCTTATTCGCTTAATCGGCGGGATTTGTAATTCTGCCCTATGCTAACATCTACAATATGGTATTTCAATCTTTTTCATTCAATGCTTTTTGCACAAAATCTTGCTTTGATTATTGAAATAGATTCGTTATTTTGATAAATTAAATTGTAATAATCATCATCTGCAATACTGTCCGATAAAAAACGAATGAAAAAGGCTAATTCGTGCTCATTCCTTTTCTTCATTTCATCACAGGAATCATCCTGCTTTATTTCAGCGCAGACATTCTAATAAAAAGCGCTGTCCGGTTAGCCGAACTTATGAATATCCGCCCTTTTGTCATCGGAATTACCATTATCTCATTCGCATCTTCAGTGCCTGAACTCTCCATTACCCTGGTAAGCCTTTCGCATCATCATTCTGACATCATGTTCGGAAATATCATCGGCAGCAACATCGCCAATGTCGCTCTCATTCTTCCTATCTCTGTTTTGATTAATCCAAAACAGCTACATGCAAAAGTACTGAGCAGAGATGTCGTTGTTATGATCATGGCAACAATTCTCTTCTGTCTCTTGCTGATCGGAGGCAAACTTTCCCGCTGGGAAGGCTTTTTGCTTTTTTCCGCGATTGTGCTGTATAATCTTTCCCTGATCCACTCCTCAAATTTGAGGAAATCAAAAGCCATCTCCCATTATCAAACAGCAAAACTTTTTCTCCGAGGTTCTTATGCAAACTGGAAATGCTACATCCTACTGATCCTCGGTTTTATCGGGATGATTTATTCGGCGAAAATTATTGTCAAATCTGCTATCAGCATCGCGGAGACTTTGCACATCAGTGAAATGGTCGTCTCTATTTCAATGGTCGCCATCGCAACGGCATTACCTGAATTGGGAATGGCTATCGTCAGTTCTCTGCGCAATCAAAGCGACATCTTGTTGGGAAACATTATCGGTAGCAATATCTACAACTTGCTCTTTGTCGTGGGATTTTCCAGCATGATCTTCCCGGCAGGTAGTTTGGCTCCGGGAATTTTCCTGAAATTGCTGGCGCTTTTGATTTTCAGCCTTTTCATCATCCCGTTTGCTTTGAAAAAAAATGTATCGCGGAAATTAGCGTTTCTTTTCTTGCTTGCGTACGCGGGTTACATTGCGGTTTTGTATTTGACATAAAAAAAAGCAGCCTTAATCCATAATGGGAAGAAAGGAGGTAAAACCCAAAATAAATTAAGGCCGCTTATAAATTAAGGTCAATTTGACCTGACTATATTGGGAGGGTAACCAATATGCTCAAATTTTAGATTCTTTATACTATCTCTGAATTCAATGGTTCCATTTTTATTTACAAATAAAACCTCTCAGTGAACCCCGTGTCAATTTTAGATATTTTCAACTTCAAAAAGATTCAGAAGTTCCAAATTTTTTCATATTTTATAATTTTTTTTATCTCTCTGTATCTGTTTAATTTTAATAAAGTTACAAAATCTATTTAACCATTTGGATGGGAAAACCAAGATAACCCACATAGTGCCAGAATGAGATTACTGCCGCTACCCAGTAATTTTTCACATCGCGCTCTTTTACCATAAGGTACAAAACGTAGCTGCCACGTACCAATGAGCCTGGTGATACCGGAGTTGCCTGAAACGCCGCCAGAATCGCTCCGGCGTACATCATTCCCTCCTGCCATGTCTGTCCCATTGCAACCATTGCGTACAAAGCGGCAATAATGGAGATGACCTGAGTTATGGGCAAAGTTGCTACATGAACAGCAACAGATTTCAAATATTTCTGGATGAACGGATCCTTCACATTCTGCCGAATATGTTCCGCTTCCTCATCTGTCAGCATACCTTCGCGTTGTCCGGCTTCCACATTTTGCAATAGCCAGGCTTCCCTGAAATCAGCATCGCGATAAAATCGCACAGGGTAAGTGACACCATATTTGAAGGAACTCCACGCATATTTTCTGTCTGTCAAAAACCGATGCCAGGTTGGTGGCATCCAACCAAAAAATAATCTCTGCAGCCAGAAAGAGAACAGCCTGTTCGTCAAACGGAAAGCTCTCTGCTCTGTGACCCGCCCATCACGATACCAGTCAATCAATGCATGTGCTGCTTTGGCTTTCATCGTCTTTCGAAAATAGCTTTTTTGGAATAAAATATTTTTGATATGCAGCCGATACTTACCATTCCCCCAAAGACGCCGGATGAATTTTCCCAGAAACGGAATAATACCAATCAAATAAAACAAGAAAAATTTCAAGCCTGACTTTTCCAGCTTTTCAGCATGTTGTTCGTCGATAGTTTGCCGCGTTTGCCACCCGCGAATCAGTCCTTTCTTCACCGACTTGCGCAGCGACTTTTTGTAAATCAGCTTCAGCCCCTGATGTGTGAGGTCAGGTTGGGACTCACGATACTGTTTTTCCCTGACTTTCAATTCTTCAAATGCCGGCATCAGATCAGCAAACTCATCTGAATGAGAAGAAATGAATTCCTCTAATTTTTTCAAATTCCCCCGGTCGAACTGAACGATGCGGCCATGAAAAAGTCCGGAAACAATAAGTTTAATATCTCCGGGACTCATGGGCAGAAAAGGCAATAACGCCAAACCAGCCCGAAAATCGATGGCAGTAATTCCACCGATAACTTTCCTGTTGGAGTCTATACGTTTCAACGCATTGGGCTGACTTTTCATCGTCCACCATTCGTACTGACGGGCGAATTCCGGGGCGCCTATCTCGTGCAACAGTTGAACGAACCGCTGCATATATTTTCTTTTTTCCAGATATTCAAAGGACTTCACCGAACCATCAGTGGGCAGTATGTCTGCTTTTTTCCATTTTTTTCTTTTAAAAATTTCATCATCAATCTCAAAATTCCAGTTTCTGCCCTCAACCCACTCGTTCACTTCTCCGTAACTGCCAATATTTTCATCAAAAAATGTGGCATACGTATCAACAACGCTATTTTCGTCGCCGAAGACAACTTTTGCTCCGCGTCGGATCAGTTTCTGCCACAGTACGCCAGCTCTGGCAGCGGCAAATTGAGTTTGCGCAGCAAAGGAGCCCTGGAACCCCAGCCAGTAAATGAAATTCCTGAAGGCAAGGGCAAAGCCGGACGGCGGGACTAATATTTTAATAGCATAGAGGCGTCCGGTTTTCAATCCGGCGAAAGATTTTTTGCTACTCCCGTCAATTTCTATTAATTTAACACGATAGACCTGTCCGGCAAATCCTCCGCCGACAAATTTGTCCACCTCAAAAATAGCACTGGCTTTTTCATCAGGGCAGACGCCAACGAGTTCCACATACAATCGGTCACTGCGATTGTAACGGGAAAGCGGATATTTTATTGCCAGTTCCGCACCATCAACCATTTTTTCCAGTTTATGACAGACTTCAAGAGAATAGCCATTGTTGGACAACTCTGCGGGCAATGCAGTTTGTTCTTGATCACCAGGCGCTGACGCAGTTGCAAGCTGGTTGGTTGTTTCTAATATTTCTTGTTTTTCCATAATTTTCCTTAAAAATAATAAAACAGCAGAAAGCAAATATAACCAAATGAAATAGAAAAATCAAGCAAAAAGGTTGGAGTTTGATTTGCCCTTTACTGGCTTTCGCCAGGGCTATCCGGTGCATTTAGGGTCATTTTTGCTCATTTCTTTGCGATAAATGCGATTTTTTTGTCTCTTGCCTCATTGATTTTTCTTTTCAACCACAAAATCACAATAAGCAGCAACAATCTCTCTTTCATAAAAGCAACGAGGCATTTTTACAGAAATTTATTTCTAAAATATCTGACTTTTCTGATCCATAAATTTCAATTGCTTTTTTTGTGCAAAAAAGATACCATGATCATTACTTCTTTCATTTTTGGATGATTATTGTTGACTTTTTCTTCTTTTTTGAAAAAACTTAAAATTTCTATTGATTTTTTAATCAAAAAGGATAAATTATCAAATTATGCTTTCATTCAGCTAAATGAACATCTCTTTTACCAAATGACTCACAGGAAAAACATGGAATTTGAAACCATAATTACACATAATGACCTGGACGGAATCGTCAGTGCTGCGATTTGCTCATACGTTTTTGGTATCGATCGTATCAAATTTGCAGGTCCCAATGACATTGCCAACGCAGACATTACCATAACAAGCAACGACATCGTATGTGATCTCCCCTATCCACTGGAATGCGGGCTCTGGTTTGATCATCACGAAGGGAATCTGGAAGAGCTCCGCTATCGCAACATCGATGCAAATGAGATCCCTGGAAAATTTGACTTGAAACCTTCGTGCGCACGAGTTGTTTACGATTATTTCCGCGAACAACAACCTTTACCGGAATACTTTGAAGAATTAGTTCGCGAGACAGATATTATCGATTCCTTTGAATACGTCTCCCTCGATGACTGGCAAAAAGAAACGCCAGCCAAAATCATCGATTCTACCATCAGACTGCAGACTGAACAGTACAAACAAAAGATGAATTATTTGAAAAAGCTGGTATTTTTGCTGCGAGATAATCCCATTCAGCAAGTCATTCAATCCGACGAAATCCAGGAGCGGTATCAATACTATTTGCAGGAAGAACAAAACATTTTGCAAATCCTTCGTCAAAATTCAAGTTTTTTAAAGCAAGATGAAAATCAAGAGATGATTATTCTTGATTTTTCCGGTTTTTCCCGTCCGCCGCGAATCAT
>NATN01000200.1 GCA_002085355.1 Candidatus Zhuqueibacterota bacterium 4484_87
GATCGCGACAAACAACGTGTGTTGGATGGTCTCGAGGGCGCTAACGTCAGCGGAGGTTTTAATCGCAGAAAGATGGAACAGATTTTGGCAGGACTGGGCAAACGAGTTTTTTTGATGAATAATGTTCACGAGAGTGAGCCGGTAATTTTTCACACGCGCTGGGTGATGTCTTATCTGCGCGGGCCTTTGACGCGCAATCAAATAAAAAAATTGATGGCAGACAAAGAGAAATTTATGTCTGACAGTGGGGAGACTACGCAGGTGAAAGCTGGTTCCCGAAGCAAGAAATCCGCTTCTCAGCGTCCGGCGATACCACCGAAAATTTCTCAATATTTTTATCCGATCAAAAAAAGTCAGCCTGCAGGCGCTAATTTATTTTACGAGCCAATGCTGCTGGGAATGGGCAGCGTGTATTTCAGCGGGAAAAAGATCAAAAAGTCGGTGGAAAAAGATGTGGCAATGTTGGCGGATTTTCCGGATCACTCCGGTTTTGTGGAGTGGAGCGATGCGAGTGAGGCGAATATCACAGATGATTCGCTGTTGAAGGAACCTGAAAGCAAAAATGCAGAATTTGGCGAACCTGTCTCATCAGCAACAGACGCGAAAAATTATCGCACCTGGAGCAAGGAGTTCAAAGAATGGCTTTATCGGTCTCAGCGATTGGAGTTGCGAACGAACCCGCATCTTAAAATAAATTCTTTTCCGGGAGAATCAGAGCGGGATTTTCGCATTCGTCTGCAAATGGCAGCACGTGAAAAGCGCGATGAGGCGGTGGAGAAATTAAGAAAAAAATATGCGACCAAAATAAAGAGCATGGAAGCAAAAATTCAGCGCGCCGAGTTTGCCTTGGAGCGGGAACAGGAACAGGCAAAACAGCAGAAAGTGCAAACCGCCATTTCCCTTGGTACGACTTTGTTAGGAGCATTCCTGGGCAGAAAAGCAGTGAGCCGCTCAACTGTCGGAAGAGCTACAACTGCTGCCAGAGGAGCAAGCCGGGCAATGAAAGAGGCGAAAGACGTTGAAAGAGCCAAGATGAAATTGGAGAATTTGCAGCAACAGATGGAGGAGCTTCAGGAAGAGTTAGCTCGGGAAATTGAAGATATTAAAATTGAATTCGATAATTTGACAGAAGATTTGGAGGTTGTCGAACTGAAACCGAAAAAATCGGATATTTCTGTTTCCTTTGTGAGCTTGGTATGGGTCCCCTATTGGCAGGATGAAAAGGGGGGAATTCAGGCAGCTTTTTAATAGAAATGTCGGCGGGGATTTAAATTTTATTCAACGGATGAGGAAAACAATATGGAATTTTTTGATCTTATTGCCAGCCGTTACAGCGTTCGCGCTTATCGCCAGGATGAAGTGGAAAAAGAAAAATTGCAAAGAATATTGGCTGCTGCGCAAATTGCGCCTACAGCGAATAACCAACAACCATTTCGGATTATTGTGATTTCCACGCAAGGCAAAGAGGAAGAGTTGCTGCGAATTTATCATCGCAGTTGGTTTGTGCAACCACCGCTTATTTTGTGCGTGTGTGCGCTTCCCAAAATGGCGTGGACTCGAAGAGACGGAAAAAATTACGCCGAAGTAGATGCAACAATCGCTATGGACCATCTTGTTTTAGCAGCGGCGGACGAAGGACTGGGTACTTGCTGGGTCGCGGCGTTTGACCCCCAAGCTGCGAAAGAAATTCTCGATTTACCGGATGATGTCGAAGTGATTGCATTCACTCCGCTGGGCTATCCGGCGGACGCGCCAAGGACCAAAAAAAGAATGGATGTTTCAGAGTTGGTATATTTTGAAAAATGGGGTAAGTAAGCTGGCGGCTGATGATCACGTTTGTCGTTGGTGACAGAGAGAGAAACTTTTATCAGTGGAACGAATCCAATTAAGTAATTTTCGCTCAAACCATTTGTTTTATTTAAATGATAGGAGAAAAAAGTGAGCAAAAAAGCACTCATCTGGACAGGTCTGATTTTGCTGCTTGTAATTGCAGTGATTTGCATTTTGACCCATGCCGGAAAAATCGAAAGCAAGCTGACGCAACAGGCGCAGGACAAACTTGCCGCAGCCGGCTTTGATGGTGTAACCGTCAAATTTGACGGAAGAAATGCTGTTTTGAGTGGTGAAATCGGATCTGACGAACTCTCTGCAAAAGCAGCGGCATTGATCGCCGGAATTCCCGGTGTGCGTAAGGTCGCGAATTTGACGGAGATCAAACAGCAGCAGAAAACCGACGACGAACAAGTTGCTGACGCTGTTCCAGAAACTACGGCAGTAGAAAATGCACTAATAGTGTTGAAAAATTCACTGAGAAAGTTGAGTATTCATTTCGACACAAATTCCGACAGAATTTCCTCGATTTTTAGCAATGTTGTCGATCAGATTTCTCAATTGCTGAAAAAATATCAGCAAGCAAAAGTTGAAATTGTAGGGCATGCCGACAGCCGCGGCACTGAAGAATATAACCAGAAATTGAGCCTGAGGCGCGCCAATGCCGTCAAATCGGTGTTGGTGAAAAACGGAATTGATGGCTCCCGTCTAATTGTCAGCGGGAAGGGCGAAACTGAGCCGGTTGCCGAGAACACAACCGAAGCGGGAATGGCAAAAAATCGAAGAGTGGAATTTATTGTAATTGAGGAGGAATAACCATGTCATTTTTAATAGGAGAAATACTCATTTGTTTGATCGTCGCATTCATATTAGGGTTGATAATCGGCTGGCTGTTGCGAGGGCTCGGCTGTAAAAAAACTGTTAGCGAAATAGCGAAAGCTCCGCGACCAGATGAATTGACTAAAGTCGAAGGAATCGGTCCTAAAATTGCCAGTCTGTTGATTGCAGATGGCATCATGGACCTGGAAGATTTGTCCAAAACCTCTGTTGATCGACTGAATAAAATATTGGAAAAGGCAGGTACAAGATACAATATAGCCGATGCCGGTACCTGGCCCGAACAGGCAGCATTGGCAGTTCGTGGCGAATGGGATGAGCTGAAAAAATTGCAGGATGAACTCAAGGGTGGGCGTCGAGTTTAGTTTTTAGCGCATAAAATTTTCCCAGAATAGAAATCTCCGCTGTTTGATGAAAATGGCGGAGATTTTTTTTACCTGGTATTTTATAATCCGTCATTGATGCCTCTGATTTTCTTTCAGTGAAAACACTCCTTTGTGAACAAGCTGCTTGTGACTCTAATTTAACAGGTTATGGGGACGATAACTTTCTTGGTTAGATAGAATTAAGAATAAATTATTAAATAACGCAAAAAAATAAACAATTGAAATTGAGAAAATGATCAGAACTAATTAGTAATAATATAGAATACGTAAAAAATAGCGATATTAAATAATGAGGATTGTACCTGTGCCAGAAATATTGTCCAATCAATGCCAACAAAATTAACCTCGTTTTCTGTTGAGGAAGATTACTCAATTAATCCGTTTGTTTAACAATAATTTCAGGGAGGTACCATGGAAAAATTACAAAAAATATTGCCGTTGGCACTGTTAGCGTTGCTAATTTTTATGGGAAACGTCGTTGCCCTTCCAACCGACTCTTTGACTTTGAAAGTTGTTAACACAGAGCGGGCGGTCGGAAATATCAAATTCGTTCATCCTGCTGCAAACACAATAGTTTTACGGGTTCTTGATGAACAAGGCGTTCCTTTTACGGTGGTCAAAAAGGATCAAATAGAGATTACTGATGGGGGGAAAAAAGCAAAGATTGATAAAGTTGACCCATTGACGGCTGAAGTCGGGACAACCTTGAATATTATACTCGTCCTTGATAATAGCTCTTCAATGCTGCCATATATCAAAGAACTAAAAACAAGCGTGGAAAAACTTCTGCAAGCGCTTGGCGGGAAAAGTCGCGTTGCGGTTGTCGTTTTCTCGGAGCAGAATGGAATTTCTAATGATTTCAAATTGCTCAAAAAAACTGTGAATCTGCGGTTGTTGGATTTTACAAAGGATATGGGTGCTGTCCGAAGGTTCGTGGGACGGGTTTATAGTGGTATTAATTTGTCGAATCGTACATATTTATATGATGCTCTTTTGCTTGGATTGCAGAAAGCAAAAGAGTTACCGGAAAATGCGGTTACGGCGATGGTAGTTTTCAGTGACGGAAATGATTTAGGAAGTAAATTTTCCGCTGCACAGGTCATAGGCAGCGCTTCGGATGTGAAATTTACAATTTATAGTATTGATTTCAGCAAGGCACGTGATTATAATCCATTGCTGAAGAAAATAGCCCTTGGTTCACCGCAGGGAAAAGCCTTTCAGGCTTCGAAAGCTGCGCAATTGTTGCCTATTTTCGACAAACTTTCCAAAGAAATAATAACGGAATTCAAGGTTACTTATCATTTTCCTATTCCTCCAAACGGAGAAATTCAGTTTTCGGGAGACACCCTCGTTGTGAAAACGAGAAAGGTGTTTGATGAATTCCCCATGCTTAACTATGTCTTTTTTGATAGCAACTCTGTAGATTTAGCCCAAAAATATATTTTGTTTTCTTCAGCGGAAGAGGCAGCGAGTTTTAAAGAAGGTGAAATTCAAAAACCGCTGCAGAAATATTATCATCTGTTAAATGTAATTGGAAGCAGGCTGAAGAAAGACGAACAGGCAAAAGTGACGTTGATCGGCTGCACTATGAATGTGGGAGCAGAAAAGTCCAATAAAAAACTCGCCAGGGAGCGCGCTCAGGCAGTAGCCGATTATTTCAAAACCATCTGGAATATTGAAGGAGACAGGATCAAAATTGTGGCGAGAAATTTGCCCCGAAAACCTTCGAGCACCAAAACCCTGGAAGGGTGTGCTGAGAATCGGCGCGTCGAAATAATTTCAAATCACAGAAATATTCTCAACCCCATTCAATCGGAAATTGAAGAGATCACCTACTCGCCGGAAATCGGTTATTTTTCGACAAAAGTGAACGCGCCGGAAGGGTTGGAATCTTTTGAAATATCGGCATATTCAGGTGAAACAAGATTGATAAACAAAAAATTTGAAGAGCCGCGAGAGCAGGTGAGCTGGAACTGGCTCGATCAAAAAGGCGAAAAAGTGTTCAATGTTTCAGAAATCAGTTACAGCATGAAAATTAAAGACATCGATGGCAGAGCCTTTGAAACGCCAATGAAAGTCATTCCTGTACAACAGATCGAAGAGGCGACAAATATTGTTGAAATGAAAGAAGATACAGTCTATCAGAAATTCAGCCTCGTTCTTTTTCCGTTCAATTCGTCTCGGCTGGATGCAAAAAACGCGAATCTTTTAAAACAGGTTGTCGCTGTTTATAAAAATCATCCGAACTGTTGTGTCAAAGTTTACGGTTATTGCGACGACATTGGCAAAGAAGAATATAACATGAAGCTCTCATCACGCCGTGCGAAAATGGCACGTGACCTTTTGCGCAAAATGGGCGTTCCCGCGAAGAAAATCGTCCATCGTGGCTACGGTGAAATTAATCCAATTTTCAGCAACGCTTCACCGGAGGGTCGTTTTCTCAATCGTACAGTGCAGATTTACGTAGGCTATCCCAGCGGTGCAGAGTAATTTTTCTTCAATCAAATAAACTGAATGCTAAAAGCCCGGCTTTATTGTAAAGTCGGGCTTTTTTAATGGATGATATCCTCTTTGAAGAAAAACAGAATTAAATTTTCATTTTCGTGTATGTTTTAAAGAAAAGAACTGTTTGCATGAAAAAACGATTTGCAATCTTCGATATTTTTACTTATTTTTATTTTGAATAGCTAATCTTTTTTGAAACGGAAAATATTTTACTGAGGAGATCAAGGATGAAACGACTGATAATCGCGGTATTTCTGTTACTTTTTCTAGTGAATTCCTTTCTGGTTTTTGCTGGTGAAGAATGCACCATCGGCGTGGCTGTTGGTAAGGCGACAAGCGATGGCAGGCCTATTTTGTGGAAAAACAGGGATATTTCACCAAAATATTTCAACAACGATATTCGCTACGTGAAAGGCGAAAAGTATCATTTTCTTGCGCTGATGACAGTCGGCTATTCCAATTTGGCATGGGCTGGTACGAACGAAAAAGGATTTTGTATCATCAATTCCGCTTCGCGAGATCTTTCCGGGACGAGAAAGAAGGGACCCGGCAACGGCGAATTCATGAAAATGGCGCTGGGATTGTGCGCCAATGTGGATGATTTTGAAAAACTTCTTCAGGAAACAAATCTGCCGGGCAGGAGAACGAACTGCAATTATGGCGTCATCGATGCGAACGGCGGAGCTGCAATTTTTGAGACGAGAAATTATTCTTACACCAAATTCGACGCTAATAATCCAAAAATCGCTTCACAGGGATTCCTCGTGCGAGCGAATTTTGCCCATACTTCAAATGGCAACGGCGGAATTTATCGTTATCGCCGGGCAAAAATTTTATGGGAAGATGCGGTGGAAAATAATTCGCTGAACTACCGCGCCGTGATTAGCCAATTCGCCCGGGACCTTGCGGACACGAACGGTGTGCCATTCACTTTACCGGTGAAAAATGCTACGGATCCCAGGCATCCTTATGCCATCGAAACTTACAACACAATAAATCGTTCCAGCACAGCTGCGGCAGTGGTTTTTTGCGGCGTGAAAAAAGGTGAAGATCCGGGACTAACAACGATGTGGAGCACTTTAGGCGAACCAATTTTTTCTATTGCGGTGCCAGCGTGGGTTAGCGCCGAAGCTGCGCCGATCACTTTGACCGGAGAAAAGGGCAGCCCGCTGCGCGAACAGGCGATGAAGCTGCTGAAAGGTTTTTACTATTCTTCCTATGAAAACGGGAAAGAGCGCTACTACCTCACTACTTTTGGTTTGCCCAATTTGTTGACGCAAATTCACAAAGCTGAAGATGACATTTTTCAGAAGACCGAGAAATTTCTGGCAGAAGTGAGGAAATCACGTGCAGTTGACAGGAATCAACTGAAGAAATTTCAGGATCGGATGAGTCAACAGGCGTTCAGCGAATTGAAAAAGATCGCTTCCCGAAATGTGGAAGAAAGAACGATCAAAGTGGGCGTTTTTTGCGGAGAAGGCGCCAGTCCGGTTTGCGTGAAAGAGACCATGGAAGCGCTGAAAATTGATCGAGGAATTGTCCCGTTTACTGTGTCCGCGAAAGATATCGTTTTGGGGGCAATGGACAATCTGGATGTGATCGTTTTCCCCGGAGGCAGCGGCAGCAAGCAGGCGTGCAACCTCGGCGCGCGCGGCAGAGAAATTGTCCGCAACGCTGTTTTGCAGCAGGGCAAAGGCTGCGTTGGCATTTGTGCTGGCGGCTATTTGCTGTCCAGCACGCCGATTTATCCCTGGAGTTTGAAATTGATTTCAGCGAATGTCTTTGATCGGGAACATTACAATCGAGGCCGCGGTTTGATGGAAATTTCTTTCACTGATTTGGGCAAGACTATTTTTCCCGAATTTAATGGTCAAAGTAGCGCGTTTTTGCAGTATTACGATGGTCCTGTGCTTGTTCCCTCGCAGGAAAACGATTTGCCTGCTTATTCGGAACTGGCGATTTTCGTTAGCGATATTCATCTGAACGGCGGTTCTTCGTCGGGAGTGACGCCGGGAAAAACAGTCCTGCTGGCGAACGAAGCTGGCAAAGGCAGAGTGTTTGTCAGCGCCGGACATCCTGAGGCGACGCCCGGAATGCGCTGGATGGTACCCCGAATGGTGCGCTGGGTCGCCGGGAGAAAAATCATTCCCTATCCCGAGCAGGTTGTGCGCACGAAAAGAGACACGACGGAAATTTTATTCACTGCCGAGCGGGTTAAACTGGAGAAGCAACTTTTTTGGAAATTGGTGGACAATGATCCTGCGGGAAAAATCGCTGCGCTGAAAAAGTTGATCGCGCTGCGGTCGAGGCCTGCCCTGCGCTGGGCAATTGGTTTGCTCAGAGATACTGATAAGAATGTCCGTTTCGCTGCGGCAAAAGTTCTGGCGGGTTCAGAATACACGCCGGCGATCGATGATTTGAAAGTAGCTGTCCAACTGGAGAAGGATAAAGAAGCGAGAAATCGATTGACCGAATATTTGAAAAAGCTGGAGAAGATTGTTCAATAGGGGAACGCGCTTCTTTTGGGGACGCGGATGAACACGGAAATCCGCTTAATCTGCGTGCATCCGCGTGCCATTTTATTTTTTAATTTTATCGTAACTTTACCTCAATCCTCATGCTATCTGCATTAAACAAAAATTTTGCTTTTTCAAAATCTGGTGGTCCAAAAAATGCTCTGGCATTATTTGAAAAACCAAAACTTTCCGTGGGCATGCCCAAAAAATTTGTATCTATTTCATCATCTCCGTCTTCGTCATGAAAGGCTTTAATTGCATATTCCCCGAAAGGAATTTTTTTGACTTCCCATTTTGTCATTCTATTTTTTATGCGACGGATTGCGCCTTTGAATTTATTCTTTTTGCCATCATAACTTTCCTTTGTTTTGAACAAGCCAATTTTGACATCGCCTTTGTTGTTTTTAAGCCCGCTGACAATGACTGTCAGATTTCCGACTTTCTGTGTAGTCTGATTATTCTGCGCTGTTAGTAAGCTGCATGAAAAGAGAAAAAAGAAAATTACAGATAAAAATAGCCTATTCATTTTGCTACTCTCCCTGATTCTAAATTTTGGAAGTAATTCGTGAATTTATGGCTTTCATTAAACTCGATTTTGATCAATTTTTTCATAAAATCTTCCCAGCATGTAACCAAACACTAGAAATCCGCTTAAAGAATAAAGCAGCCAAAAAAATTCGTTTTTGCTATTGAAAGAGCCATAAATCAGCGGATGCGAAACATTCCACAAAGTAATCGTCAGC
>NATN01000201.1 GCA_002085355.1 Candidatus Zhuqueibacterota bacterium 4484_87
AAGCAGTTGCGCTTCGTATCGTACAATTGCTGTGCGTCCTGGATCGCAACCTTTAGGAAAAGAATTTGCCAAATTGGAACCAGGTTCAGAAAGTAGTACAGAATCCGAATTCAAGGGTACCCTGTCCCTGAGAGATGCTTTATCACTGGCGCTCACACGCAATCCAGGATTGGCAGTCTTTTCATACGAAATGCGCATTCAGGAAGCTAATGCCTTACAAGCAAGCTTATTCCCAAATCCAGAACTTGATGCCGAAGTCGAAAATTTCGCTGGCAGCAGCTCACTAAATGGTTTTCAGGGATCGGAATTCACACTGTCCGTGGGTCAACTGATCGAATTGGGCGGCAAACGACAGAAGCGTACTCAGGTTGCAGTGCTGGGCGCCGATCTTGCGGCATGGGACTATGAAGCGGCAAAGTTGAATATATTTGTGGATGTGGTAACAATGTTCACAGAAGTACTCGTAGTTCAACAGCGAATTAATTTGCAAAATGAACTTGTTAACGTTGCTGAAGCATTTCTGCAAACTATCCAGCAGCGTGTTAAGGCTGGCCGTGTTTCTCCTGCTGAAGCCATTCGCGCGAAAGTGGTGTTATCGACCACGAAAATTGATTTGGAGCGGTTGTATAAGGAATTACAGTCAGCCCGCAAAAGGTTAGCTGCTACATGGGGTAGCATAGAGCCGCAATTTGATAGCGCCATTGGGAATCTGGATACAGTATTTAGTCTGCCAGCGTTGGAACAATTATATCCACTAATTTCAAAAAATCCTGATATTGGCCGATGGGCTGTAGAAATGCAGCAGCGGGATGCCGAGCTTGCGCTGGAAAAAGCTCAACGAATTCCCGATCCAGTGATCGGCGGAGGATATCGAAGGCTGAATGAAAGTGGAGATAATGCAATCGTTATGGGTATATCACTTCCCCTGTTATTTTTTGATCGCAACAAGGGAAATATCCAGGCGGCAGAATATCGGAAGCTGCAAGTAGCACAGCAAAAACGGGCTGTAGAAATTGTACTTAATACACGACTCGCGGAAATCTACAATACACTGTCAGCTTCATATAATGAAATAACAACGTTAAGAAAAAATGTTATCCCGGAAGCGAAAAATGCTTTTGATTTAATCAACAAGGGGTACCTGATGGGTAAATTTGGCTTTCTGGAGGTGTTGGATACACAGCGCACATTATTTGAAGTTCGATCACAACATCTAAATGTGTTAAAGGAATACCATCAAGACGTTGCTAAAATGGAACGACTGATCGGTCAAAAATTAAGTGATATACGATAAATTTTGTCTTTAACTAATAACTATTTTATAAACAGAAAGGATAAGAAAATGAATTATATTTTTGGATCAATGAAAATTGTGTTCATCTTCCTTAGTTTATTATTCATACAATGTTCATGTGCATCAGACCACTCAGAAAAGCATAAAGAGCCAGCGGAAGAAAAAAATGAACACGAGGAAGAAATTGTAAAGCTAACTCAAGAAGAAATAAATGAATTTGGGATTGAAATTTCAACAGCAGGACCAGGCAAACTGGAACAACATGTTGATTTAACAGGAGAAATAGTCATCGATCCTGATCGGTTAGCGCATATTTTTCCACGATTTCCTGGTATTGTAAAAGAAGTAAGAAAAAAAATTGGTACTCCTGTAAAAAAGGGTGAAGTGCTGGCGATCATTGAAAGCAATGAGAGTCTGTCTCCATACGAAGTCAAATCGTTAATCAAAGGAGAAGTTATTGATATGCACCTGACACGGGGTGAAGTTATTGCCGATGGCGACCACACATTCATCATTGCCGATTTAAGCAAAGTATGGGTTAATTTGAGTGTATATCAGAAAGATTTACCAGATATTCAACTTGGGCAGAAAGTCTATATTTCAGCGGGTCCGAACACAAAAGAAATTGAAGGCAAAATATCCTACATCAGTCCTGTCGTTGATGAAAAAACCCGAACTGCCACCGCTCGTGTTGTTTTAAATAACTCAGACGGATACTGGCGACCTGGATTGTTCGTTAGTGGCAAGGTTATTATTGGCGATGAAACAGTTTCGGTTTTTGTACCCAAAACCGCACTGGAGAACTTTGAAAATCGCACAGTGGTATTTGTCAAACATAAAGAAGGTTTCGAGCCACAGCCTGTGACTATAGGTCGCAGCAACACAAAAGCAGTGGAAATTGTCGCTGGCTTAAAGCCCGGACAGAACTATGTCTCCAAAGGCGGTTTCACGCTAAAAGCAGAATTACAAAAAGAGGCATTTGGTGAAGGACATGAACATTAATCTGGAGACAAAACCATGAATAATATCATTCAATTTTTATTAAAGAACCGTCTGCTCATGCTGGCGCTGGGCGTTCTGGTGTTAGCGGGCGGGTATTACAGTTATCAGAAATTACCTATCGACGCTTTTCCTGATGTATCGCCGTCATTGGTACAGGTGTTTACGGTAACAGAAGGATTAGCGCCCGAGGAAATTGAAAAATATGTGACATTTCCCGTGGAAGCGACAATGAACGGATTGCCGAATTTAGATCACATTCGTTCGGTGTCGAACTTTGGCTTATCCGTAGTGAATATTTATTTTAAAGACGGCACGGATATCTATTTTTCCCGCCAAATGGTAAATGAGCGGTTACAGGAAGCCCGAGAACAAATCCCCGAAGGTTTTGGCGATCCACAGATGGGACCTATTTCAACAGGAATGGGATTGATTCTGTTTTATTATCTCGAAGACACAACAGGGCAGTACTCATTGACTGAGCTGCGGACGATTCAGGATTGGCTCATCAAATATCAGTTACAGACAGTGCCTGGCGTTACAGAGGTGCTTGGTATTGGCGGCTGGGAAAAACAATATCATCTGGTTCTTGATCCGAACGCCCTGCTGCGATACGATATCACTGTGAACGAACTCATTGAAAAAGTAAAGGCAAATAATCTAAATGTTGGCGCTCAGTTTATCGAAAAGAATGCTGAAGAATATATCGTACGCTCGGTCGGGCTTGCCAGCGGTATTGAAGATTTGGAAAACATCGTGCTGAAATCTGAAGACGGCATCCCCATATATTTAAAGCAAGTGGCGGATATTAAGATCGGCGGCGCTGTTCGTCGGGGTGTGCAGACAAGAAATGGTATTCAGGAAGTTGTGTCGGGGCAGGTTGTTAAATTGTATGGCACAAATTCGTCGACAGTCATCGGCCAGGTGGAAGAAAAAATGAAAGAGATTAATAACACCCTTCCCGAAGGCATTCGTATTGTTCCATACTACCAGCAAAAGACGCTGGTCCAGGCTGCCGTGAATACAGTTACCAATGCGTTGCTGCAAGGAATTGTCCTGGTCGGATTGGTGCTGATTCTTTTTATGGGATCGTTACGCCCAAGTTTGGTGGTGGCGATTGCCATCCCCTTTTCAATATTATTTGCACTCATCGGCATGCGTTATTTTGGCATCTCGGTCAATCTGATGTCGTTTGGCGGATTAGCAATTGCCATTGGGATGATGGTGGACGGAACAATTGTGCTGGTCGAAAATGTTGACAGAATGCTTCGGGAGTCAAAGGATGATGAAACTCGTATCCACATAATTACAAGGGCGTTTCGAGAGGTATCCCGCCCAATTATATTTGCTATATCAATCATCATTGTTGTATTTCTGCCGCTGTTCACACTTCAGGGTGTAGAAGGAAAAACATTCCGTCCACTTGCGTACACAGTAGCATTGGCGATGCTGGGTTCACTGCTGTTTGCCATTTTTCTTGCGCCTGTGCTGTCGAGCATTTTTATGCGGAAACCGAAAATAAAAGATAAAACTAAAACGCCAAAAGAAAACTTTCTTATCGGGAAGTTGCTGAAAGTATATCAACCCGTCGTAACTTACTTTGTTAGAAAAAGGATGCCGGCAGTTGTCATCACGGTTGTATTGATGATTATCGGTATTATAATCTTTCCCCAACTGGGTTCTGAATTCACACCGACGCTGCAGGAAGGTACCATTGTATTGCGGCTGACAATGGCGCCATCCATTTCATTGAATGAAAGTATAAAAACAACACAAATTGTTGAGCGCCGTTTAATGAAAGTTCCCGAAGTAATGGAAGTGATTACACGTATTGGTAGAGGCGAGGTGGGCGCCCATACCGATCCTATCAATAGCGCTGAAATGTACGTCTTATTAAAAGATAAATCAGAATGGAGGTCAGCCCGAACACAGGCGGAATTGGAAGATGTGATTCGTGAAGAAGTCGGCAATATACCAGGCGTATTAGCCAATTTTACCCAACCGATTCAGATGACCGTTGATGAATTATTGGAAGGTGTGCGTGCCGAGCTGGCGATTAAATTGTTTGGTGATGATCTGGAAACGCTTAAAAAAAAGGCTGATGAAATTGCCGCCGTTATCAGCCGTGTGCCGGGCGCAGCCGATGTTCAACCCGACCAGGTAAGCGGTACTCCACAATTATTGATCAAAGTTGACCGTCACGCGATTGCCCGCTACGGGATCAATGTTGAAGATGTTCAGCAGGTTATACGAGCGGCGGTCGGTGGTGAAACCGCGGGTCAGATTTTTGAAGGTGTGCGCCGTTTTAATATTCTCGTTCGTTTTGCGCCTGAGTTTCGCAATACACCCGAATCGATCAGAGAAATTCTGGTAGAAGCGCCAAACGGAATTCATGTGCCGCTAACGCAACTGGCAACAATCGAGGAAATCATCGGGCCACGACAGATTACCCGTGAAAACAGTCAGCGCTTCATTACCATTCAGTGTAATGTTGTGGGGCGGGATATTGGCTCATTTGTAAAAGATGGTCAAAAAGCAATTGAACAAAACGTGACCTTGCCGCCTGGATATTTAGCAACCTGGGGAGGGCAGTTTCGTCTTCAGCAAGAGGCTAACAAACGGCTGGCAGTTGTTGTTCCGATTACTCTTCTTATTATTTTTTTACTGCTTTTTTCAAGTTTTAATTCGTTAAAAAATACACTGCTTATTCTACTGAATATTCCATTGGCGCTGGTGGGTGGTGTGGTCGCACTCTGGCTCTCGGGACAGAATTTATCAGTGCCCGCATCAGTTGGATTTATTGCACTGTTTGGTATTGCCCTTGAGAATGGCATGGTGCTGGTAACTTATCTCAATCAGCTCGTGCGTGATGGAGTCTCTCTGGATGAGGCTTCCATAAAAGGAGCAATTTTACGATTGCGACCTGTGTTAATAACAGCTTTAACCACGGCTTTGGGGTTGATCCCATTGCTGCTGGCATCTGGCGTGGGCAGTGAGGTGCAGCGACCGCTGGCAACTGTCGTTATTGGTGGATTGTTCACATCGACCATTTTAACTTTACTGGTTATACCAGCGATTTATAAGTGGTTTGCCGTTAAAGTTGAATACAGTGAAATGTAATTGGAACGAATTTTTCAGGGTGGTTTCTGGATACCGCCCTGAATATAAACAGGAGAAACCAAAATGCAAGAGATTAAAGCGATTATCCGTCCCTTCAAGTTGGATGATGTGATTACAGCGCTACACAAAATTGAAGGATTGCCGGGAATAACAATTTCTGATATAAGAGGCTTCGGTAAATCAAAGCCTAAAAATTCGGATAATGCAACTCAAGAAGGATTATTCGATTATGTCAAAATGATAAAATTAGAAATGGTTGTGCATGTTATCGATGTGCAGAATACAATTAAAATCCGTACTAACGAACGAGGCGAAAAAGCCATTTAGCTCGAGTAGAAGTTTTGTTCGCTGTGCCTGAATAAGGTGCAGCGAATTAAACAATTTAATCTACAATTATAAGGACATCTAAAATATAGGGATACTATGGAAAAAGAAAACAGCTTTGAAGGTAAGTGGTATGCTCATCCGCCGATGCGTAATGCGCTTATAGCTGGTGTGATTACTGGGATTACATTTATTCTGGCGCATGCGAATCTAATTCCTGAAGCGGTTGAAATCGCTCTGTTCGTAATCGCTATCGTTATCGGTGGGTATCACTGGACGCGGGAAGGTATCAAAGAATTAATCGAAGATAAAGAAATCGGCATCGAGATGTTGATGATCGCGGCTACGGTGGGTTCGGCAACACTGGGTATGTGGGACGAAGCCGCGTTTCTGGTCTTTTTGTATAGCGCTGCTGAAGGGCTGGAAGAATACACTTATGCAAAAACACGTGCTTCGATTCGAAAGCTGCTCGATCTGGCGCCAAAGGAAGCGCGAGTGATTCGGGATGGCAAAGAAAAAACGATTGCTGCAGAAGATTTGCAGGTTGGTGATATATTTATTGTACGACCAGGTGAATCGATACCAACTGATGGCGTTATTCTGAAAGGTCGTTCCAGTATTAACGAAGCGCCTGTGACAGGAGAATCAATTCCAGTGGAGAAGAAGGAAGGGATGCAGGTATTTGCTGCTACGATGAATCAGGACGGCGCTCTTGAAGTTAAAACCACTGCGGCTTTCAAAGACAATACGCTTTCGAAAATGATTCATCTTGTCGAAGAAGCTCAGACGCAAAAAGGGAAATCACAGATATTCATTGAAAAATTTGGTCGCAAATATTCCCCACTTGTGCTGTTGAGCGCGGTGCTGTTAATCGTCATTCCCTGGCTGTCTGGCGTGCCCATCACCTTTTGGGCAACCCGAGCTGTGGTGCTGTTAGTAGCAGCAGCGCCCTGTGCCCTGATTATGTCCACGCCTGTAGCCATTGCCGCTGGCATCGGCAAAGCAGGACGCAACGGTGTGCTCATAAAAGGTGGGATTCATCTGGAAAACCTGGGCAAAATCAAAGCCGTTGCCTTCGATAAAACAGGGACGCTAACCAGGGGTAAACCTGTTGTCACTGACATTTTGACTTTTAAGGGCGATGAAGAAAAACTGTTGCAGCTTGCGTACAGCGTGGAAAAATTATCCGAACATCCGTTAGGTCGAGCCATTGTGGAAAGAGCGGAAGAGACTGGTGTGGCTGCGCTGGAAGTGTCCGACTTTACTGCAATAGCGGGCTACGGCGCGCAGGCAAAAATCGGCAATCAGGTTGTTTATGTGGGCAAACAGGGGTTGTTCAAAGAGCAGGTTAAAGATGATGAATCTAAAAAGAGAATCGAGCAGCTTCGAAAAGAGGGCAAAACAGTAGTCATCGTGGGAAATCAGGAAAAACTATTGGGAATGATTGCGATGCGGGATGAAATTCGCCATACAGCAAAAGCAGTCATTGACAGGTTGCACCAGATGGGCATAAAAGTAGCGATGCTGACTGGTGACAATCGAGCCACAGCAGAAGCATTTGCCAGGGAGCTGGGCATCGACGATGTCCGGGCGGATTTAAAACCAGAAGAAAAAATTAAAGCTATTAA
>NATN01000202.1 GCA_002085355.1 Candidatus Zhuqueibacterota bacterium 4484_87
CTCGTAACCGTTTTTGCTGGTCGGAGAAATGACGAGTACTTCGTCCAGCAAATCTCTCTCTTTTAGTACTTTCTTGAATAACGCCTGATACTGACCAAAGAGACAAGGACCGCCTGCTGTTGGCAGCAAAAATGCGGATTTTGCCGGATCAAAAGCAGTATCTTCGATCACTTTCAGAAAATTTCCCAAAGTCACCCGCTCCGGCAGACATTCGTCGCCGGTAAGATATTTCCCGCCCAATTCCAGAGTCTGCGAATCGGAAGGAGGCGACGGCACGGCATTGACACCGGCGGATTGAAACGCGGCTCCCATGAGTTTGGCGCCGCTAAAACTCATGCGCGGGATATACATGGTTCTGCCAATTAACGGATTTTCTTTTTTCTCTTTCTCCACTTCACTGTTTCCGCATTTTTAGTAATCTCAATGAGCTATTCCATTGAACCGGTCAGCCATTTTTTCCTGATTGCCGCTTGGAAATCTGTTTTTGGCTCCTTTGAAACAATATAAGTCTGCCGAATTGTTCTGCCGGGCACATTAAGGCTCAGCAGCAGAGAAAGTCCCTCTCTGCTCACCATCAATTCATTGCCTTTGCCGACATGAAGCGAATCATTTAATATTTTGGTGTCAATATAGCTCTGAATTTGAAACTGATTGATGGCAATAACTCTGTCACCTTTCTTCACTCCGGCGAGCGCCAGCGGGCTGAAGCGGTCAAAATTGGTGATTATATTTTTTTCAATGGTCACATTGCCCACATCCGGCACGGTGTCAGGCCGGGATTCCACAAAAATTCCCGCTTTATTCAAAGCATCAGCCAGCGGCATTTCAATGACGCCGTCAATGTACAAATCAAAAAACGTAGTAAAATCTACATTGGTGACTGAATTAATGATTTCCAGCAAATTGGCATCTTCCATGCCTCTGACGTGGAGCTCCGACCATTGATGAATAAATTTAACAATGTCGTTCAAGGACTTTTTATTCTGCGTCACATCGCGAATTTTTAAGTCAAGCACTAAACAAAGCAACTCCCCTTTCAGCCGAATCAGATCAGACGCCTCCAACATAGCGCTCCCCTGCCCTGTCAATTGCTGCCTGGAGATCGGTGTTTTATTGGCATTCTGAATTTTTTGCAGTTGATTAATTTGCCCGATCAAATAGTTGATAAAAAACTCTTCGCTCCACTCCCCGCTTTTAGTGAGGAAAAGAGCGCCGTAATATTCAGCAGCACCATGCCAGAACCAGAGATTTTTGAATTGTTGCATTTGACATTCGATATTTTCCACAGAAGGCCGAATATTGCGGAACCAATGACTGAAAAGCCCGCTGCTGATTTTTCTTTGCAGAATCGGATAATCCAATGACTCAAATTGACGCGGCAAAAAGAATATTGATCCATTATCAAAACTCTGGAAAGTAATCGGATTTTTTCCCTTAAGGAAATTGAAGATGAAAAAATAACGATCCTTGGGGATAGTGCCGAAAAAACCGCACTGAGAACGGAATATTTTCTGGCTGAATTTGCTTATCTTATCGGACAGAGTTGAGGAAATATTTTTGTTGTACAGAACAAAATGGATTTGATTATAGTACGTGAAATAAATTTCTTGGAAAGGCGCTAAAAACAAGGGATGCTGTGC
This sequence comes from Candidatus Zhuqueibacterota bacterium 4484_87, assembly GCA_002085355.1. Lineage (GTDB taxonomy): Bacteria > Zhuqueibacterota > Zhuqueibacteria > Thermofontimicrobiales > Thermofontimicrobiaceae > 4484-87. The sequence goes on from NATN01000202.1 coordinate 1,641, forward strand.
TAATTGTTCGTAATTAAGTGCGCTGTATTCAAAATTGTCTCCGGCGAAAGGTAAGCTCGTCGCCAGTTTCCATCCGTACGGCACGCTGATAGTCAGCCTGACGGGATAATTTTTCAATTCCCGTATGATCATAAAAATAGCAGGGTTATCAATCAGGGCATAGCTGTGGGTGAAATATTTTCCCAGAAAAATATTTTCCAATTTGGAAATACTGTAGGAAATCACAATCGTCCGGTTCCCGTTTGTGTGAATGAGCCATGAATTTTCATTCACCTTTTGAAAAGTGGGGTCTTTCACCCCTTCACCAGTCACCGAAAATTTGGAAACCCGCGGGGTAAGCAGAGCCGATTGAATCACCGCGCCGCTGATGCCGGGCAAGATGCACAGTAAACGGTCTTGCGAATTGTTTTCAATGGTGATATTTATTGTCGCGCTTTTCCAGTTATTTTCATTCAATTCAAAATAGTAGGTGATCACTGGAAATGGGTCTGCTGCTACGCGACTTGCCATTCCTATCAAAATAGCCAAAAGCATAAATTTCAATCGAAAAATCCCGCGTAGCGACTTGAATTTGCTCATCGTTCCGCCCCTTTATTTTGAAAAATTCGAAAGCCATTCCACTCGGTCAAACAGTTTGCTCAGAGGATTTCCGTTGTAAATCGACGAAATCGCTTCGCTAATCAGAGGAGCAACTGACAATTGTACCAACTTTTTGTGCTGAACGCCATCAGGAACCGGGACTGTATCGGTGATGATCAATTTGTCGATAGCACCTCTATCCAATTGGCCAACGATCGTCTCTGATATTAAACCGTGGGTCGCACACACAAAAATTTTCTTTGCTCCTCGTTCTTTGAGCAGACTGCTAATCGTAAAAACCGTCTCGCCGGTAATAATCATATCATCAACGATCAGAACATTTTTCCCATCAACTTCCCCGATAATATCGTGGTAATCAACCTTGTCCGAATCTGTCATCCGATATTTACTTCCCAATGCGACCGGAGCTTTCAATTGGCGGGAAAAACTATTCGCCATCTTTGCGGCTCCAAAATCCGGAGCGACAATAATTAAATCTTTCATGGGGAACTGAGTCAGATAGTCGATGAATACCGGCATCGCGTAGAGATTGTCCAGCGGGATGTGAAAGAAGCCCTGAATTTGTGGGGGCTGCAAATCAATTGTCAGTACACGATCGGCGCCGGCTGCCTCTATAATTTCAGAGACGACTTTCGCGCGAATAGACACTCGCGGTTCATCTTTTTTGTCTCCTTTGGTGTAGGGGAAAAATGGCAAGACAACAGTGATTGACGCAGCGCTTGAACGGCGAAAAGTGTCAATGAAAAACAGTGTTTCCATGATCAAATCATTCACCGGTTGAATCCCGGATTGTATAAAAAACACTTCTTTGCGCCGAACCGTCTCCAGCAATTTGACGTAAACATTTCCCTCTTTGAATTTGTAAATTTGTGCGCGCCCCAAAGGTTGGCTCATCAAATTACAAATTTTTTCGGCTAATTTCGGGTTGGAACTTCCCGAAAATATTTTCAGTTCACCAGCCATTTTTCCTCCAATTTTTCTGTCCGGCGCTGTCATTTTTAAATTGAAATAAGACAGCGGTTTTTGCCGTCTCCCGCCAAAATTTAATGAGGATTCAGCAAACAGTCATGTTGCAAATTATTGAACTTGCTAAATATTTTTACTTCAAAACGCCAAATTTTTTCCCGGATTCAGTGAACGCTTCAATGGCACGATCCAAATGTTCGCGCTCATGGGCAGCGGAAATTTGTACGCGGATTCGCGCCTGTCCTTTGGGTACCACAGGATAGGAAAATCCAATCACGTAGATTCCCCGATCCAGCAAATCGCTTGCCATGTTTTGGGCAAGTTTGGCATCATAAAGCATAATGGGAACAATGGGTGTCACGCCGGGTTTTATCTCAAATCCTGCATTAGTCATTTTCTCACGGAAATACTTGGTATTTTCTTCCAGCTTGTCCCGCAACTCCGTTGTATTGGATAATTCTTCCAAAATCCCCAACGTTGCGCCCACGATCATGGGAGCAAGCGCATTGGAGAAAAGATAGGGACGGCTTCTCTGGCGCAGCATGGTAACAATTTCCTGTCTTGCGCTGGTGCAGCCGCCTGACGCGCCTCCCAAAGCTTTTCCAAACGTCGTAGTGATAATATCGACTCTGCCCATGACGCCAAAGTGCTCCGGCGTACCGCGGCCTGTTTTCCCGATGAAACCGGTGGCATGACTGTCATCAACCATCACCAGAGCATCATACTTGTCTGCCAAATCACAAATTTCATCTAATTTCGCGATATCCCCGTCCATGGAAAAAACGCCGTCAGTGGCGATAATTTTATAGCGCAGATTCTGCTTGTTCGCTTCTTTCAACTGCGCTTCCAGATCGTTCATGTCAGCGTGTTGGTAACGAAAACGTTTAGCTTTGCAAAGACGTACACCATCAATAATCGAAGCGTGATTCAACGCATCGCTGATAATAGCGTCACGATCATCAAACAATGGCTCAAAAAGTCCGCCGTTCGCATCAAAACAGGAACTGTAGAGAATCGTATCATCCATTCCGAGGAAGTCGGCAATTTTCACTTCCAATTCCCGATGAATATCCTGCGTGCCGCAAATGAAGCGGACAGAACTCATGCCATAGCCGCGTTCGTCCAGAATCTTCATGGCGCGGTCCAACATTTTTTTACTGCTGGAAAGACCCAAGTAATTATTCGCACAAAAATTTAATACCCGTTTACCATCAACAAGAGCAATATCTGCGCCCTGAGGACTGGCGATGACTCTTTCATCCTTAAACAGCCCTTCAGAGCGAATTTGAGCCAGCTCTTTCTGCAAATCTGCTTTAATTTTTCCGTACATAGTTTCATCCTTTCAATTTCATCATGTCCTTTGATGCCCTATTTTCGCAATTGAAAACACCGATATTCATTTCAATAAGTTTTTTTCTCTAAAACAATCATCGCAATTGCTGTATCAGTGTCGTGGGAAAGCGAGACATGCATGCGGCTCACGCTGAGCACGTGCAGCATTTGTTTGCATTTTCCGTAAGAATGAATCTCCGGTTTTCCCATGCCATCATTTCTCACCTCAACATCCTGCCAGGTGATTCCGTTGCGCAAACCAATGCCAATGGCTTTCACGACAGCTTCCTTTGCTGCAAAACGAGCTGCCAATTTTTCAAATTGATTGGCATTGCCCAGACAGTCTTGCAGCTCTCTGGCAGTAAAAACTCGTTTCAAAAAACGATCGCCGAAACGTTCAACAGATGCCTTGAGGCGCGAGACATTAACGATGTCCACACCGATTCCAATAATCATCTTCTTTCCCGGTTTTCTGACAAAAATTATCCTACGTGCATTACAATTTTTCCGCACATGCCCTTATCCATCAAATCGAAACCTTTTTGAAAATCATCCATTTTGATCTGATGGGTAATTGCGGGAGACAAATCCAGCCGCCCTGACTTGAGCAGATTCCCAATTTTGTACCAGGTGGAAAACATTTTTCTGCCTGTAATGCCGTAAACCCGAATGCCCTTGAAAATAATTAAATTATTCAAATCCAGACTCACCGGGTGATCGAACACTCCCAGGATTGACAATCTTCCGCCCGGAGACAAAACCTGACACCCTTGAATCAACGCAGCTTCATTGCCTGACATTTCCAGTGCGACATCTACGCCCTCGCCATGCGTAGCCTCCATGATAGCTGCAACGACATCCTCGTTCTTGGGGTTGAGCGTGACATCAGCGCCCATTTTTTTTGCCAGGCCAAGACGATAATCATTGATATCTGTGACATAAATCTCCGCGGCACCTGAAGCGCGGGCAACTCCAACGGCTAAAATACCAATGGGACCTGCCCCGGTAATCACAACTTTTTTCCCGACTACATCTTCGCTTAAAACTGTATCTACTGCATTTCCCAACGGTTCCTGTACTGAGGCAAACTCCGGCGGAATGG
>NATN01000203.1 GCA_002085355.1 Candidatus Zhuqueibacterota bacterium 4484_87
GGCGTTACTGCTTTACGGGGATTAAAGGCAATATATTATGGAACAGTAATTAACTGTACTGTTATGGCGATGGTTCTTGTTGCTGCGAACCGTATCTCTGAAACCTTTCTTTTATGGCATGAATGGATACCAAAAAACATTTATAGTCATATCTATAATTTCGTCCAATCAATTAACATTTCGTTCGCGTCAGGAGCCACAGATATTCCAATAGATATTGCTTCAACAAATAATTTGATCAGCATATTGCTTATTGTTGGATTTACAACATTGTATTCCACGACAGGAGGTTTGCGCACAGTCATTACTGGTTATTTGGCGCAGCGAACAATGGCTTGTCGCAGCGATCGCGATGCTAGAATGGCAGGATTTGTTTTTACTGTAGCGCAAGTTTTGGTGAGAAGTTTATTTTGGCTGCCGATTTGTATTGCTTTGTTACTCATTTATCCTTACGATCCCGCAGCTGCTAGCGGCGAAACTTTTACAGCCAGCAGAGAAATACTGTTTGCGACAGGAATTAAAGATTTAATGCCTGCGGGTGTTCGGGGATTAATGCTTACCGGACTATTTGCTGCTCTGGCTTCGACTATTAGCACTCATCTTAATTGGGGCGCTTCTTATTGGAGTAATGATATTTATTATCGTATCATAAACCAAATATGGTTAAAACGTACTCCTCGTTCAAAAGAGCTGGTTATAGTTGCAAGATTCACAAATATTTTAATTTTGGCAATTGCTTTAGCCATTATGGTCAACCTGGACTCTATTCAAACTGCCTGGTACATTAGCTTATTATTTGGCGCCGGTATGGGTGCCGTACTTGTTCTCAGATGGCTTTGGGAACGAATTAATATTTTTTCTGAATTAGCTGCTATTGCTGCGTCATTGATTTTTGCTCCTATCATATTGTTTACTATGAAAGAGGAATACATGAGATTGTTACTGATGTCTGTCATTTCTACTGCCGTTGTGCTTATCGTAACCTGGCTTACTCCCGAAACAGACGAGCATATTTTAAAGAAATTTTATGAACGAGTTAAGCCACCTGGCTTTTGGAAAAAGACCGCACTTAAAGTTGGTGCGGATCCCAAGCAGTCAGTCCGTGAATTTCGTGAAGGTATATATTTGGTTTTGACCACGGGAGCAACTGTTTTTCTTTTGCTTATTGGAATCGGAAAATTACTTTTGCCATCTCCAAAAGAATCTTCATTTATACCCTGGTCGATTTTGCTGGTAGGTTTGGCGAGTATTGGGCTTTGGTGGAAGAAAATATTTGGAAAAACTGCATAGTGCAGCAGAGCTACAAAGCGATAGATACACGTTGAACGATGCTGATGGAAATAGTGTATTCAGGGATAAAGTTGATAAAAAATACAAAATATAAGAGGAGCTAATATGGCAATGATGTTAGACAATACGAGTGAATATCAATACAAAAATATTGACATTTCACAATATAAAGATTTCATAAACGTTGGAGAATTACGGAAATTAGCGGCTAAATTGAAAGGCAAGAAAGTATTGCATATCAACGCCACCGCAAAAGGGGGAGGAGTAGCTGCAATTCTACAACGAATGATTCCGTTGCTAAATTCGCTTGGATTCATAAATCACTGGTATGTTCCGCAGATTTCAGATATAAAATTTTTTACCGTCACTAAAAAACACCATAACATGTTTCAAGGATTCAATGTTAAACTTACTGATAGCGAAAAAGAGTTGTATTGGAACGTTCAAAAACAGGTGGCTGAAAGAATTAATAGTTGGGATGATTATGATATCATTTTTCTTCATGACACGCAATATCTGGGATTGATTGAATTTTTGCCTAAACGAGAGGGGCAGAAATACATTTATCGCTGCCATATCGATACCACTACCGCTGTGGATGACATTAAAGATTTCTTTTTGCCTGTAATCGAAAAATGTGATGCTGCGGTTTATCATATTAAAGATTTTATTTTAACTGAAAAAATAAAATCTTTTGTTATGCCGCCCTCAACAGATCCACTCGAACCTAAAAATCAAATCGAATTAATTACAGAAGAAGATAAAATTAATGCTATTAAAAGATTTAATCTAGATTTTAATCGTCCAATATTGACACAAGTAGGACGATTTGATCCCGCAAAGGGTTTTGACAGGGTGCATCGTATTTATAAACTTGTAAAAGAAAAAATGCCTGAAGTCCAACTTTTATTGACAGGAGCGGGGGCTTCTGATGATCCGGAATTTAATGTTTTTATTAAAGGAATTAAAGAATTAGTTGCCAACGACAAGGACGCTGTCGCAGAAGAAATTCCTTTTGATGTTCGACTTTTAAATGCAATCCAGCAAGCGTCAACCATTATATATGCAATGTCCACCAAAGAGGGTTTTGGGCTTGTTGCTTCAGAAGCAGCCATCAAAAAAAAGCCGATTATTGTTTCCAATGTTGGCGGACTCCCTCAACAGGTAATACACGATAAAACTGGTTATATAGTCAAAGATGAAATAGAAGCGGCGCAGTACACTCTTACGCTATTAAAAGATAAAAAATTAAGAGATGATTTTGGAAATGAAGCACGGAAATATATTTTATCAAAATTTGTTACACCCATCGATGCCAAAAATCAAATTAATTTATTCATTAGTACCTTGAATTTGTGATAATTTATTTCTTTAAGTACCATAAGAGGCTCAAGTCCAAATCAAGCAATTAGAAGATAAGCTGAAAACGCAAGGATGAGATTATTGTTGCGTCAATCGCTTGCAAAAATAAAAGATTATAAAATAGTGCAGAAAAAACATCTAACAGCAAAGGTCAAATTAGATTTAATTGAGCGATGAATCAATATAATCAATGTAGCATCCGTAAAAGAATAATATGCATGCAATTGGGCGTGAGTATCGTCAATTTCCAACCTTCCTGAGAAGCATTTAGCTCATTAATGAAATCTATCATGGAAAACCCTTCAGCTTAGTTTTTTTCCCTTATAAAAAAATAAGCAATATGTTGTAGACAGCAACCACCTTTCTGTGTTCATATCTAAATATTATTTTTAATATAGTTAACCAATTTCAGAAGAGAAATACTTCATCGCTGTCCATTTTTATTTTATTTATATTTTTCCATGTTTTGAAATTTCTTATTGGGCAGGAAAGATTTTGAAGATGTCGCTTTTCGTTTTCGTTGGACTGCAATCAAGGCGGATGAATTTATTGGTCACTTTACTTGACTTTTATTCTGTAAAACAATAAAAACTGTTGCAAGTTTGAAATTTTTTTTTAAATTTGGGTCGGGATAATTCAAAGGTAATCAGAAATTATTAGCAAGGGATTTAATGGAATGAGCGAAGAAAATCATTTTCAGAAAATTGCCAGCGAGTTGAAGCTCAAAGTCTGGCAAGTGCACAAGACGGTTGAACTTCTGGACAGTGAAAATACAGTGCCATTCATTGCCAGATATCGAAAAGAAGCAACTGGAAATTTAGATGAGGAACAAATTCGGGACATTGAAGAACGGATTCGATCCCTGCGCGTTCTGGATGCGCGGAAAGAAACCGTGCTCAATTCCATTGAAAAACAGGGAAAACTCACGCCCGAACTGAAAGAAAAAATACTGGCAGCGGAAAAATTGCAGGAAGTGGAAGACCTGTACTTGCCATACAAACCGAAACGCCGCACGCGTGCGACCATCGCCAAAGAGAAGGGATTAGAGCCGCTCGCTGATAAAATGCTGGCACTAGCGACCGATTTGGATGATTTTGATGAGTTTGTGAGTTCTTTCATTGATGAAGAAAAAGGCGTCAATTCTGCGGAAGATGCTTTGGCTGGAGCAAGAGACATCTGCGCTGAGGCAATTTCTGACAACGCTGATGTGAGAAAAGTAATTCGGGAGATTTATCAAAAATCAGGCGCCCTGCATTCCGAGGCAAAGGTGCTGGAAGAATACGGGAATTACGAAGTTTATGCTGATTTTTCCCATTCGCTCAAAACGATTCAGCCGCATCAGGTGTTGGCAATTAACCGCGGCGAACGGGAAGGTTTTTTGAAAGTCGAGGTAGAAGTACCTGAGAGCGATTGCATTAGTGAAATTGAACGAATGTACCTCACTGATGAAAATTCTCCGTTTTATGAGCATTTGAAAATGGCGATTGCTGACTCCTACAATAGGCTCATTTCACCTTCCATTGAACGGGAAATGAGAAGTGGATTGACAGAAATTGCGGATGAACATGCGATTGAAATTTTTGCCAAAAATCTGCGCAACTTGCTCATGCAACCGCCCATTCGTGGAGTGACAATTATTGGCATCGATCCGGGTTTCCGCACTGGCTGTAAAGCGGCAGTGATTGATGCGACAGGGAAATTTTTAGAAGGCGCGACAATTTATCCGCATCCGCCGCAGAACCACTGGCAGGAAGCAAAGGAAACTTTACTGCAACTGGCTAAAAAGTACAACGCACAGGTGCTCAGCATCGGAAATGGAACAGCGTCCCGGGAGACAGAAACTCTGGCAATTGAGGTGATTGAAAATTTTGAAGGCGATCTGTCGTACATCATTGTGAACGAAGCCGGGGCTTCGGTTTATTCCGCTTCCAAATTGGCGCGGGAGGAATTTCCCGATCTGGATGTGTCCATGCGCGGAGCCATTTCCATCGCGCGCAGGCTGCTGGACCCATTGTCCGAACTGGTGAAAATCGATCCCAAGTCCATTGGTGTGGGTCTTTACCAGCACGATGTCAATCAGGCGCGTCTCAGCCAGGCACTGGATCAGGTGGTAGAATCGGCAGTAAATTTTGTCGGCGTGAATTTGAATACAGCCTCCAAAGCGCTGCTGCAATATGTGGCAGGAATCAACAGCCGCATTGCGGAAAATATTGTGAAAATGCGTGATGAGCAGGGAAAGTTTGAAAGCCGAGAGCAATTGAAAGATGTGAAAGGCATGGGAGAAAATTCCTTCACTCAATGCGCAGGGTTCTTACGTATCCCTGATGCGGAGAACTTTTTTGACATGACTGCTGTGCATCCCGAGTCCTACGAGGCTGCGCAGAAATTGCTGGAAGAATTGGAGCTGGACAGCACGACGGTGCGCGGCAACGGTGAACTCATTGAAAAACGGATACGGGAAAAGAAATTGAGCGTGCAACAGTTAGCAGAAGTTTGTGGAACCGGCGTACCTACGATGGATGATATTATTGATAGTTTAGCGAAACCTAATCGCGACCCGCGCGATGAGTTGCCCAAGCCGATCTTCAGACGCGATGTGCTCAAAATTGAAGATTTGAAAGAAGGAATGATTTTGGTCGGTACCGTGCGCAATGTGGTGGATTTCGGCGCCTTTGTAGATATCGGCGTCAAAAATGACGGTTTGGTGCATAAAAGCAAACTGGCAAAAAAATATGTGAAAAATCCCATTGATGTTGTCAGTGTGGGGCAAAATGTTAAAGTAAAAGTTATCTCCGTTGATCCGGAACGAGGAAGAATCTCGCTGAGCATGGTGATTGACGAGTAGCTTCTTTTACTGAAAAAAACTGTGGAATTGGGTTTGAATGCCAGGTATTTTATTGGTGCCTGGCATTATTTCAAAAATAAAATAAAAAAA
>NATN01000204.1 GCA_002085355.1 Candidatus Zhuqueibacterota bacterium 4484_87
ACTGTTAAAAAAATTACAAAAGATAAACGGTTTAAAACTAAAAAACTTTCAATTTATCATTTGTATCTTTGTAAATAATTCAACTTGCTCCCTGTTCTTTAAACCCAAAAAATTTAATCAACATAATCAGGGAGATTCCAGGTTTTATATATATTCACTTAATGAATATCTTCAAGAAAAATTGCGGGCAGAATCAGAAAGGCAATGACCTGTGCTTGATAAAATTTGTTCACCTATTTCCAAAGAATTGCAACAGTTAGAAGAAAAATTTAAAGTCATCATTCAATCAGATGTTAAACTTGTCAACGATGTTTTCGCTCATATCGTGGGCAGCAAAGGCAAGCGTTTACGCCCTATCTTGCTTTTTTTGTCCAGCGGGCTTAACGGCAAGCCGACTGAAAAATCGATTGATGCAGCGCTACTCGTTGAATTGCTGCATACAGCGACTCTGATTCATGACGACGTTGTGGACAACTCTGACATGCGACGAGGAATTCCCTCAATAAATCAGATCTGGGAAAATAAAATTTCCGTGCTCATTGGCGATTTCATCTTTGCCCATATTTTCAAAACTCTTGTCGATATGCAAGATGATGAAATGATCAGAATAATTGCCAACATTTCCATTCAAATGAGTCAGGGCGAATTGCTGCAGATGGAAAATGCCAACGATTTTTTGCTGGATGAATCCATTTACATGCGGCTTATTTCACACAAAACCGCTTCTCTTTTGGCAGCTACTTGCCAATTAGGTGCAATTACCTCTGAATCACCATCATCTGATCATAAAAAGAATTTGTATCTTTTCGGCGAGTATCTTGGTTTAGCGTTTCAAATAAAAGATGATTTGCTGGATTATTATGGTTCTGAAGAAAGCATGGGCAAGCCCATCGGAAAAGATTTAATTGAGAACATTATCACCTTGCCCGTAATTTTCAGTTTGAACAAAGCTGAGCGAGACGAGCGCGATCATATTCTCTCGCTTCTAAAAAATGAAAAGCAAGAACACGTTTCGGAAATCAAAGATTTTGTCAGGCAAAAAGGCGGCATTGACTATGCCGAGCAAAAAGCGGAATATTATATCAATAAAGCGCTTCAAAAGCTTGAAATTTACCCCACCTCTGCATATAAAAATTCGTTAATTCTTCTTGCGGATTATATCACATCGCGGGACAAGTAATTCATGAAAAAATTGGCTGCATCGCTACTCATCGTTTTAGTTTTTGCACAATGTCAAAAAAGCGAAAAACTTCACCCTGTTTCACAAACTCGCATTTTGATGGACACAATTGTGCAAATCGTTCTTTATCAATCGGGAAAAACAGACGAGCAATTGCAGAAAATCATTAATCAAGCTTTTAAGCGCATGGAGCAAATTGACTCTCTGACAAATAATTACAGCGATTCCAGCCAGATCAGTTTTATCAATAAAAATGCTTCATTGCACTCTGTAGTCGTAGATTCGTCGCTGATGTCGATTTTGCGTTTGGGAAAAAAAATGAGTCACACCACAAACGGCGACTTTGACATGACCATCGGCGCGATTAAAGATTTATGGCAATTTCAATCGGAGCATCCGCATGTTCCCGATTCAAATTCGATCAAGTACAATCTTAAATTTATCAATTACAATTTAGTTGAATTAGACGATAAAGAGATTAAATTCAAAAAATCAGGCGTCAATTTAGATCTTGGTGGCATTGCAAAAGGTTACGCAATTGACGAAGCTATTCGTATTATTAAACAAGCGGGTGTAAGCGATGCAATGGTCAATGCCGGCGGCGACTTGCGCGCCATTTGCAGCGATCTGACGCGCGGAAAAAGGAACATTTGGGTGCAGCACCCGAGAATGCACGGAAAATTCGTCGGCCATTTTCAATTGGATGAAGCCAGCGTTGCCACGTCCGGCGATTATGAACGATATTTTTTTCAGGATTCCGTACGCTATCATCATATTTTAGACCCCAAAACCGGCTATCCGGCGCGAAAATGTGTCAGCGTAACGGTTGTTACCAAATACGCCATGGAAGCCGATGCTCTGGCAACAGCCATATTTGTAATGGGCCCTGAAAGAGGCATGGTTTTTGTTAATAATTTACCTGATGTGCAAGCGCTGATAATTTACCAGCAAAACAATAAACTGAAAGCTGTAGGATCAACTCAATTAATGAAAAAATTTCGTTTTTCAAAAAATTGGAACTCTGGACATTTTTTCAAAGACTAACCAGCAAGGGAGATTGCAACAATGCCAAGAACGTTAGTTACGGGCGGCGCAGGCTTTTTGGGTTCGCATTTATGTGAATATCTATTGAAAAAGGGACATGAAGTAATAGCGATGGACAATTTGCTCACGGGCAACATCGCCAATATCGAACACCTTCAGAGTGAGCAATTCAAATTTATAAAATATGATGTCACTCAATATATTTACATTGCTGGCGAAATCGATTATGTGCTCCATTTCGCTTCTCCGGCGAGTCCGCTGGATTATTTGCAATTGCCGATACAAACTTTGAAAGTCGGAGCTCTGGGAACGCATAAAGCACTCGGATTGGCGCTTTCCAAAAAAGCGACTTTTCTGCTGGCATCGACATCTGAAATCTATGGCGATCCGCTCATTCATCCGCAACACGAAGACTATTGGGGACACGTCAATCCGGTTGGCCCTCGCGGTGTGTACGACGAAGCGAAACGATTCGCAGAGGCTATCACAATGGCGTATCACCGATACCATCATGTGGACACAAAAATTGTACGTATTTTTAACACTTACGGACCTCGGATGCGCCCTAACGACGGCAGAGCAATCCCGACATTTGTGCCTCAAGCGCTGAAAAACGAACCCATCACCGTCTTTGGCGACGGTTCGCAAACGCGCAGTTTCTGTTATGTGGACGATCTTGTCGAGGGTATTTATCGCCTGCTGGTATCAGACATCAATGATCCGGTCAACATCGGAAATCCTCAGGAGATGACGATTAAACAGATGGCTGAAACCGTGATTCGTTTGACAGACAGCAAAAGCAACATCGTTTTTCAGGATTTGCCTGAGGATGATCCTAAAATTCGCCAGCCGGACATAACCCGCGCCAAAAAACTGCTCGACTGGGAACCGAAAGTTGATTTTGAGGAAGGGTTGAGTAAAACCATCGCCTGGTTCAAAACGCTTGACACGGGAAATTATGCATAACAATTTCCATTCACAGATAAGAAAAATTCTAATCATTCGTCTCAGCTCCATTGGGGATGTTCTTTTGACTACTCCGGCTATTCGTGTGATCAAAAAAAAATTCCCTGAAGCTGATATTGATTTTGTAATTAAAAAGCAATTTTCTGATTTACTGACGCATCACCCGGATGTTCATCATCTGTATATTTTTGACAAAAATGATGATAATTTTTCTCTGAAAAAAATCAAAAAACAGATCGCCTGTCAACGCTACGACTTAATCATTGATTTGCATAAAAATTTTCGTAGCTATTATCTGACAACTTTCAGCCGCGCGAGGCGCATTATCCGTTATCGAAAATTCTCGTTGCGGCGTTTTGTTTTTGTAAATTTTAAGATAAATTTATTCAAACAAATCACGCCAATTCATCAGCGTTATATCCTACCGCTGAATGCGTTAGGTGTTTTTGATGACAGTGATGGATTAGATATTTTTTTATCAAAAAAAGAACAGAGTTCCATCGAGAAAAAATACAAAGACTTTTTATCCCAGCCGTACAAATTGATTCTTGGTATTGCTCCTGGCGCCAGCTATTTCACAAAAAGATGGCTGCCGGAATACTTTGAAAAAGTCATTTGTCATTTTGCTCAGAAAAGCGAAATCGGGATCATTCTTTTTGGAAACAAGCAAGATCGGGAACTTATTGATTTTTTGAACATTAAAGGCTATCGAAACGTTCTTGTTGCGGCCGGAGAGCTTTCCTTATTGGAAACTGCTGCTTTGCTGGACAAATGTCATATCGTTATCACCAATGACAGCGGCTTGATGCACCTCTCCTCTGCCTTGAGAAAAAAACTCATAGCTATTTTTGGTAGTACGACCAGGGAACTCGGTTTTTTCCCGGTGACAAAAGACGCTATTATTTTGGAAAACAGCGACCTACGGTGCCGTCCCTGCTCTCATGTTGGCAGAAATAACTGCCCAAAAAAGCATTTCAAATGCATGGTTGAGATTCATCCGCAGCAAGTTATTGAGGCGGTCGAGAATTTTCTGACTTAATTGCGGCATCTTATCTTTTAGGCGTCGCATGATTAAAAAATAACTATTTGGGAGGTAAGAATAGAATTGAAATCCACGGAATTAGCCCATTTGATCGCACAATTCAGTTTGGAAAAGAAAGCTGAAGATGTGATGATTTTAGATTTACGGGGGATTACCACAATTACAGACTTTTTCGTTATTTGTAGCGGAGATACCGACCATCAGGTAAAAGCGATTTCCGACAACATCATCGAAAAACTTGCAAATCAAAAAATTAAAGTCTGGCATCGTGAGGGCTACGAATCTCTGAATTGGGTTTTGCTGGACCTTGTCGATGTTGTGGTGCATATTTTTCAACCGGAAACGCGCGATTATTACAGCCTGGAAAAATTATGGGGAGATGCTGAAATCATTAAAATTGAGGATCAATGAGAAACATACATGACATTTTGCAGGAAATTATTGCCGAAGCTGCAAAAAAATCCGGCTATCCACTCAAGGAAAAAGATATTACGATAGAAGCGACTCGCCAGGAGAGCCACGGCGATCTGGCGACAAATGCAGCTTTGAGGCTGGCGTCTATCGCCAAAAAATCACCGCGTCAAGTAGCAGAAGAACTGGTTCAAAATATGAACTACGAACGCGGTCTCATCGAAAAAGCGGAGATCGCCGGGCCGGGATTTATTAATTTTTTTCTCGGCTGGAGCTACTATCGCGATGCAGTCAAAGATATTATTGAAGAAGAAAAATCATTCGGCACATCTGGTTTTGGAGAAGGTAAACGCATTCAAATTGAGTTCGTCAGCGCCAATCCGACTGGCCCTTTGAATGTCGTGAGCGCGCGCGCTGCTGCGATCGGCGATATTATGGCAAATTTGTACAATGCGGTCGGCTTCAAAGCGGATCGGGAATTTTATTTGAATGATGCAGGCAGGCAAGTGCGTTTGCTGGGCGCTTCCGTATCCAGTCGCTATATGGAATTATTTGGCAAAGAAGAGCCTTTTCCTGAAGATGGATATCACGGCTTGTACATTATTGATTTGGCTGAAGAAATCAAAAATGAACATGGTGATAAATTTATCTCCCTTTCCGGAGAAAAGCGAATCGAAGAATTAAAAAATATCGCACTAAAAAAAATGATCCAGGCGCAAAAAGAAATGATGGCGCGCTACCGCGTCAAATTCCAAAATTGGTTCCATGAAAGCGTACTCCGCGAAAAAAATGCGCACTTAGAAGTGCTCAAAGAGCTTGAGCAAAAGGGATTCACTTACGAGCAAGATGGCGCTGTATGGTTTTACAGTACTAAATTCGGCGACGAAAAAGACCGTGTGCTTATCACAAGTGAAGGAGAACCGACCTATTTTTTGGTGGACATCGCATATCACAAGACGAAATATC
>NATN01000205.1 GCA_002085355.1 Candidatus Zhuqueibacterota bacterium 4484_87
ACTTGATTTCCGAAGCGCGCTATGTGATTAAAAGAGCCCACGCAGAACGATTGATAACTGCTGTTGCCGATTTATTGTCAGCGAGCAGATTGGCTTTGGACGACTTGGAGGGGATAAGTATTTCCATCGGTCCCGGGTCGTTTACAGGCTTACGTATCGGTCTTGCGGCGGTGAAAGGGTTGGTCTTCGGAAGAAACATCCCGGTCGCTGGTGTGTCAACTTTGGAGGTACTTGCCCATTGCGGAAGATTTTGGAACGGCGAAATTCGGCCGCTCATTCGGGCACAAGCTGACGAAGCCTATACCGCAGCTTTTCGGGAAGACGGCGGAGAATTGGTTATGAAACAGGGCGCCCGCCTCATCGCCATGGATGAGCTGGAAACGGTGGTCGCGGAAAAGACATTGCTGATTATTTCAGGGTTTAAAAGTTATCAGGATTACATAACGCCGAAGGTGAAAGAAAAAGTGAGCATTGCACTTCCGCAGGACAGCATGATTTCCGGTTTTACGGTTGCCCGGCTGGGATGGCAGCGATTCGAGAATAACCAGGTTGATGCAGTAGAAAATTTGGAGCCATTTTATTTGAAAGAATTCAAGGCTAAAAAGAAAATTGGATTATAAAAAAGTTAGTTATAAAAGATTGGCAGAGTCGAACCAGCGAAAAAGCGATATTAATTTCAGTTGGCTTTCCGCGGCAGAGAAAGGAATTGTTTTTTTGTTGGAAAATGGTGATGAATTGTTGGTTCGACGAATGGATGCGAATGACGTTGAGGAGGTGCTGGAAATAGAAAGGGCGACATTCCCTGCGGCCTGGTCCAGCGCCGGGTTTTTTTATCGGCTGCACGACCGCCAATTCAATGTGTCGTTAGTCGCTTTTGTGGGAGACAGACTTGTCGCTTACGCAGTATCCTATGCATTTAGCAAGGAATTTCATTTCAGTAATGTCGCTGTTCGCCGTAATTTTCGACGGCGGAAATTTGGCGAAGTCTTGCTTTGGATGAGCCTGCATATCGGGGTGGAACTGGGTTGTACAGAAGCACATCTGGAAGTCCGACGCAACAACATATCAGCGATTCGGCTTTATGAAAAATTTGGCTTTAAGATTTATGGTGTGAGAAAAAATTATTACCAACAAGAAAACGAGGACGCCTTTCTGATGAGAAAGGAAATAGGTTGGGAGTTACCTTATGGCATGGTTTAAAAGAAAAAATTTCGGTCTGATTCCGCAGAAAAAGAAAGATCTACCTGGCGGCTTATGGCTCAAATGCGAAAAATGCGGTGAAATAATTTACAAAAAAGAATTGGATCGAAATTTATACGTGTGCTGGAAATGCGGATACCATTTCCGATTAGTGGCAAAAATGTATCTGCAAGTTTTACTGGATGAAGGGTCATTTGAGGAATTTAATGCGCACATCACTTCCAAAGACCCGCTGAAATTCAAAGCAGCGAAGAAGTACAGCGATCAGCTCAAAAACAGTATGAAAAAAGCCGGTTCAAAAGAAGCGATCATTACTGGATTTGGAAAAATCGACAGCATTCCGGTTGTTATGTGCGTGATGAATTTCTCCTTCATCGGCGGAAGCATGGGATCGGTTGTGGGCGAGAAAATTGCCCGCGCCACTCGCGAAGCAATCAATCATCGACTGCCGTTAATTATTGTTTCTGCCTCCGGAGGCGCGCGAATGATGGAAGGAGCGCTTTCTCTGATGCAGATGGCTAAAACGTCGGCTTACTTGGCAAAATTATCCGATGAAAAATTACCTTACATTTCAATCGTGACAAATCCCACAACCGGTGGTGTATCTGCAAGCTATGCCATGTTAGGCGATGTTATCATTGCTGAACCGGGCGCTCTCATCGGATTTGCGGGCCCGCGAGTCATCAAACAGACCATCGGACAGGATTTACCGGAGGGTTTTCAAACAGCGGAATTTTTGTTACAACACGGATTTGTTGATGCCATTTACAAAAGAACGGAATTGAAAGAGAAACTGTCTTTGTTGCTAAAGTTTTTTACGGGAAATAAAAGGAACGAAAATCAAATTGAAGAAAAAAGTCAAAATATTACTCACGAATGATGACGGAATAAATGCACCGGGTTTGTACGCGCTGTACAAAGAGATGAAAAAAGAGGGGGAAGTTTTCATTGTTGCGCCTGACAGCGAGAAAAGCGCTGTGGGGCATGCGATTACCTTGTCTGATCCGCTGCGTGTCTCCAATTTTTATAAAAACGATGATTTTTTCGGTTATGCCGTCAATGGTACGCCGTCCGATTGCGTAAAAATTGCCTATTGGGCATTGGACATCAGACCGGATATTTTGATCTCCGGCATAAATTTGGGCTCCAATACCGGGATCAACATAATTTATTCCGGAACAGTGTCCGCTGCGACTGAGGGAATGTTTCTTGACGTCCCCTCTTTTGCCATTTCTCTGACAACTTTCACTCACCCGAATTTCAAAATTGCGGCGCAGTTTGCAAGAAGATTATCGCGGGTTGTTTTGCAAAACGGCCTGCCCAAAGGCACATTGCTCAATGTAAATGTGCCGGCAGTTGATGATGAGAAAGAAATTGCCGGCATTCAAATTACGCGACAGGGCAAAGCGCACTATCGGGAAGAGTTTGATAAGCGCAATGATCCGCATAATCGCATTTATTACTGGCTCACAGGCCAAAAAGTTGAACTCGAAGAAGACGATGATGTTGATGATCGGGCAATTTTGAATAATAAAATTTCTATTACGCCGATTCATTTTGATTTAACGGATTATCAGACGATGGAAAAGTTGAAAAGATGGGATTTTGCCGACCTGCTGCGAGAGGATAAGGAATGAGCGAAAGCGGAGAAATGATTCTTGTATTGGACTTTGGATCGCAATACACACAGCTCATTGCGCGCCGAATTCGAGAGCATCATGTGTATTCGGAAATCAAGCCGTTTGATATTTCGCTTGAAAAAATTAAACAGATGAAACCCAGCGGAATAGTCCTTTCCGGCGGGCCTGCTTCTGTTTATCAAAAAGATGCACCACTTATTTCTGCAGAGATTTTTGAATTAGGAATTCCTGTTTTGGGAATTTGCTACGGATTACAGCTCACCTGCCATCTTTTAGGCGGCAAAGTTGCGAGTGCGAGCGAGAGAGAATATGGCCTGGCGCAGTTGCAAATTGTGACTAACGATTCCATTTTTACCGGCATAGATTCGTCGACAAAAGTGTGGATGAGCCACGGCGATCGCGTTGATGAAATTCCTGAAAATTTCGATGTGTTGGCGAGAACAGATAATTCTCCCTTTGCTGTAATCAAACATAATGAAAAACCGATTTATGGTTTGCAGTTTCATCCAGAAGTTGTGCACACTGAACAGGGCAAACAACTTTTGCGCAATTTTGTGTTTGAAATTTCCGGCTGCGAGGGCAACTGGACTCCTGGATCGTTCATCGCTCAGTCTATCGAATCCATTCGGAGACAGGTCGGCGATGCAAACGTGATTTGTGGTTTATCCGGTGGAGTCGATTCATCAGTCGCTGCCGTGCTGGTGCATCGCGCGATTGGGGATCAGCTTACGTGCGTTTTTGTCAACAACGGACTTTTGCGCATGGGGGAAGATGCTGAAGTGCGCGATGTTTTTGAAAAATCTTTTCACATGAATTTCAGATATGTGGATGCAACCGATAACTTTCTTTCTCGATTGCGCGGCGTCGTCAACCCGGAAGAAAAACGAAAAATTATCGGTGACGAATTCATCAAAACTTTTGAAAAAGTAGCTGCTTCTGTAAAGAATGCGAAATTTTTGGTTCAGGGGACTCTTTACCCGGATGTAATCGAAAGTGTCTCTACTCGTGGGCCTTCGGCGGTGATAAAGACGCATCATAATGTTGGCGGTCTTCCGGAAAAGATGGATTTTGAACTCATCGAGCCGTTACGGGAATTGTTCAAGGATGAAGTCCGCGAAGTCGGACGGGAATTAGGCTTGCCGGAAAATATAATTGGCAGACATCCTTTTCCTGGGCCGGGTTTGGCTGTACGTATTTTAGGCGAAATTACCGGGGAACGTCTCGACTTGCTGCGTCTGGCGGATAAAATTTTCATGGACGAATTGCACAATTCCGGCTGGTACGATAAAGTCTGGCAAGCTTTCGCTGTGTTGTTGCCGATTCAAACTGTAGGCGTTATGGGCGATGAGCGGACTTATGAGTCCGTTGTCGCGCTGAGGGCTGTGACTTCAGAAGATGCCATGACAGCGGACTGGGCAAAACTGCCGCCGGATTTGCTGGCGCGCGTCGCCAATCGCATCATTAACGAAGTGCGAGGAATCAATCGCGTTGTTTACGATATCAGCTCAAAGCCTCCGGGCACTATTGAGTGGGAATAAATTTTTGTAATAAATATGGAAGTCGTTGTATTTTTGGGGAAATTTTGATAAATTTCTTTGAAGTAAATTTGAACTTTATAATACTTTTTTTGTGATTTTTGCATCCCTTTCGCGTTAGAATTTGATTATTTTGTTTGTTGAAATTTTTGTCGATTTGTCGAGCGTAATTTTCTGATAAAAAATTGCTTCCGGAGTTTGCATTTCAAAAGAGATAACGAAAGGAAACAGCATGTGCGGAATCGTCGGCTATATCGGAAATCAGGATGCAGTCCCAATACTGCTCAATGGTTTGAAACGATTGGAGTACCGCGGATATGATTCAGCGGGAATTTCCACAATTCGCAAGGGGCAGCTTGAAATTTGCAAGCAAAAAGGGAAGATTCAGGAATTAGAAAAAAAGATGTGCGGCGTTAATCTGTCAAGCAACATTGGCATCGCGCACACACGCTGGGCAACGCACGGCGAGCCAAATGTTGTCAACGCGCATCCACATACGGATTGTACCGGAAAAATAGCGCTCATTCACAATGGAATCATTGAGAATTATAGCGCAATAAAGAAAGACCTCGAAAGCAGAGGTCATGTTTTCAAGACTGAGACAGACACAGAAGTCTTGGCGCATTTGATTGAAGAACAATATAAAGAATGCAAGAATTTAGAAAAATCCGTTCGGCTGGCGCTCTCATTGGTGCAGGGCACCTATGGCATTGCAGTGATTTCATCGGATGAGCCGGATGTTTTAATTTCTGCCCGAAAAGGCAGCCCCATTGTTATCGGTGTAGGGGACGGAGAATATTTTCTTGCCTCAGACGCTGCGGCTATCGTGGGACACACCAGCCAGGTAATTTATTTGGACGATCAGGAACTGGCGATTATCAGTAAAGAAAATGTGTCGATCAAAACCATTGATGATCAGCCGGTTGAAAAAAAGATTAGCCGTATCGCCTTTGATGTCAGTCTGATTGAAAAAAGTGGCTATCCGCATTTTATGCTCAAGGAGATTATGGAGCAACCACAGACGATTTATGATTCCATGCGCGGCAGGCTGCTGGAGGATGAAGGGACGGTGCGTCTTGGCGGCATTGAAAATGAAGTCGCATCTCTCTTGCATGCGAGACGGATGCTGTTTACGGCGTGCGGGACATCGTGGCATGCAGCTCTTTTGGGAGAATACATGCTTGAAGAATATGTGCGGATCCCGGT
>NATN01000206.1 GCA_002085355.1 Candidatus Zhuqueibacterota bacterium 4484_87
TACATCAAAAGCCCCTGCGCAGCAGGAGATTTACGCTGATGAAGAATTGCTGCTTGAAGCAGTGAAGCATCAAGGTCCGCAGGAAAAGATTGTGCCCGACTCAAAAATACCTGCGACGACATCAGACCAGGGAGTGCCAGAAGAAGAAATCCCATCTCAGGCAAAGTCCGGCGACAAAGTTGTGCTCATCAGTGTGGATGAAGATTGCAAAGACAGCGTGATGGACATTTTGACTCACGATAATTTCGCATCGTTGAAAGTGTTGCCGGAACAAAATTTCACCATTGACGTTGGTAAAATCAATTTGACGCCAGAAAACGAAATCAAATTGATCTCTGTTCCCATCGAGAAACAGCTCAATCCGTTTCTGGAATCGATTGAGGACAGCACTCTTGCCTGTCTTTTCACATTCGATTGTTCCCGGCCGGAGACCTGGGAATATACCAACTATTTGATTCATTCCATCAGCGATAAATTCGGTGCGCCGTTTGCAGTTTTAGTGATGAATCTGGATGAGCAGGAATCCTTGACAATAGATGTCATTCGTTACAAACTCAACCTGTCACCTGAAAACGTAATTTTGCCATGCGATGAAACTGATGAAAATTGCGTGCGCCAGTTGTTGGATACTGTGAAAAATTTTGCCGGAATTATTTAAGAGAACTACGCGTCATTTAATTTTAGCGTAACTATTCAAGCGTAGCTATTCCAAAAGCCGCTAAAGCGGCTAATCTAATTAGCTCGCAATGTTGCTTTATAGACACCACGATGAATCGTGGTGTTAGTACAATCATCTTTTTGAATGAACACCATGCTTCAGCATGGTGTCATAATCCAAACAAAAAAACCAATAGCTGCTTCAGCAGCTTACAAAATTATAAATAGACGGCCCAAACAAAACAATTACATTTTAACAAGCACGATTCTCGTATGTTGTGATGACCGCCCTGACAGATAGAAATCACAACATTTGTTGTCTCTGGACACACGCACCCTGGCATCTGCGACAATCGACAACACCAAACTTTTATAAAGCTGATCATCCATGAAGATGCACAAAAAAATAATCATCATTGACAATGACCAGAATTATGTGACGCCATTAGCCAATGTTTTGCAGAAAGCTGGTTTTTCGGTTCAAATCTGGGACGAACAACAGGATATTTTTGAATTTATCCGAAAAATCAAACCTAATTTGATCATTTGCGAAGCCCATCTGCCGTCGTTGGACAGCCATGAACTCTTTAAACGGCTGCGTTCTTTACCGGAATTTAAATCCATCCCCTTCGTCTTTACCAGCGGGCAAAATAATGTGGATACACGCATTAAAAACATTGAAATAGGCGTCGATGATTTTATTGCCAAGCCATTTTACCCAGAAGAAGTAATTTCCAGAATTGCTAATCTGCTTCAGGAGCGGGAAAATTTCGGCAGCTATCAATTGGAAACCGAGAGAGGCTTTACAGGCAATTTGACTGAAATGAATTTGGTGGATTTGATTCAGACTATGGAATTAGGTAAAAAATCCGCGGTCATCAAGCTGAAGCATGAAAATTTGCTCGGAGAAGTTTACATTACGGAAGGCAATGTGGTCAACGCCCGCCTGGATAATTTGGATGGCGAGGAAGCGATAATGCGCATGTTCACCTGGACAATTGGTGTTTTCGCCGTTGAAATTACCGATGTGAATCAACAGCGAAAGATCCCAAAAACCAATAAAGAGCTCATCGACATAGGGCTTCGCCGGTTAAGTTCGTGGGAACAAATCGTACACGGATTGCCGCCACTGCAGGCTGTTATTGCACGCGCCGGTACGAAAGAATCCGAGCCGCTGAGTGCTGATGAAAAGAAACTCATTGACATGATGCCCGAAAAAATCCGATTGTCAGAATTAATTCAAAAGTCTCCATTTGATGATTTAAAAGCATTGGAAATCGTACGTAGTTTGTACCAGAAAGGCATGATTCAGGAGACAGAAGACAGTTACAGCCATTACGTTGAAGATTACATCAAGCGCATAAGACAAAATTCAGCGCACGGTCAAAATCCCGAATCCAGAGCAGCGGCGATCGTTTCCAATATTCTCCGAAAGCCGGAAACAGATGATAGTCCTGAACGCCGCCACATACCGGACAGGCGGCTACACGGCAGGAGACAGTCTGATCCCGGGAAATATACAAACACCGTCTATCTGTCAAAAATCGAACTTCTGATGATCAAAGAGGCCCTTTCGTGAATTCACAGCAAAACAAATTTGATGCCCATGAAAATCGGTGAAATTGCTATCATAAGCCACAGCAGCCGGCAACGGGACAATTTCATCCGTTCCATTTGCCGGAAGATTGATCTGGAAAATGAGCTGGTCTCTTTCGGCAGATTTGAGATTAACGACCAGTTGGGACTCCATTTCTACGGCATCAGTATTGACAAACAAGATTCCGATTTGTCGTGGGACTTGATCTCGCGCAAAATGTTGGGCTATGTGGTCATTTTTGACTGGGAAGATTTGATTTCACTGGAGTCGGTTAAGCCGATCGTAAACGGATTTGCTGAAACTTTACGGGCGCCCTTTGTTATCGTCGGTAATGTGCCGGATATGAGCAAACCGCCCATTCCGAAAATATTTTTTCAGGACAAAGGGATTCATCTCTCTCCCAATTTTCGTTTTACTTTTGGTCAAGTGGATCAGCCGGAATGCGCGCGAAAAATTCTCACTCTGCTGATCGACATGCTGCTTGATCGCGTGGAACATAACGGCTTTTTTCAGCATAAATAACTTGAAGGATATCGTACTTTTTTTGGATCTGATTTTTTATTAGCAATAAGTAACTCTCGAGAGGTTTTTTTCATGTTCACCCAGACAACAGAAACATTGCGCCCCGGAGATAAACTGGACATTTTGTATCGCCTTTTTCAAGGGGATGACCTTGGGCAACTGATTGATGCTCTGGACAACAACAGCGTTGTCGGGCTGCAAAAGTTTGTCTGGGAAACAACTGCTGAGTTCGGCATCATTGCGCGTCGGAAGAATTTCAGCCGCCGAGAAATCACCCGCAAAATGACGCCGACACCGCAATATCAGAAAAGCCGCGGTTGCAATCAACACACGTACCAGTGCAAAGCCACCGAGTGCATTCATTTCAATCCCAAATGCGCCCGGGAAAAAATCAAAGAGCATGTCAAAGTAATGGCTGAGACATTGCAGGAATATATCAAAATTGAACGGCAGAATGAGCCCTTTGAAGAAATGTTGCAGGAAATACACTAAATTCTTTCTTACCCTTTTATCTTTATCTCTCCTGACGCCCGATGCCGGCGGCGCTGAGCAATCGTGGAAACGGCTGACGGATGCCAACTTTCAAATCGTTTATCAAAAAAAAGACGCCAAAAACGCTGTCTCCCTGTTAGCGACGCTCACGAGTGTAGCTCCGGATATTTCACAAAAACTGGGTGCAGCATTACCGGACACAATAACAGTCATCATTGCACCGACAGAAAAAGTGTACCGCCAGTTCGCCGGAAGCGCATTTCCTGATTGGAGCCAGGGACTGGCGTCACCCGGACAAAATCTCATCCTTATGAAATCCCCGCGATTTCTGCATCTCTCCCGCGGTTATGACAAAATTGCCGTACACGAGTTGACTCACATTGTATTAAATCGGGCAGTGGGAAATCAGGGAATCCCCCGTTGGCTCAATGAAGGCATCGCCGTATATTTTTCAAAAGAAAAGGCATTCGCTTCAAATTCTATGGTCTCAAAAGCTTTGCTGACAAAATCAATCATTCCGCTGGAAGAAATCGATCGTGTGCTTCTGTTTAACAATGAAAAAGCGCAACTGGCATATCAGGAAAGCTATCTTGCCGTGCGTTTTCTTTTTGAACATTTCGGCGCTGAAAAAGTAAAAGAAATTTTGCGCCGCATCAGTTCCGGCGAAGAAACTGATCAGGCCTTCGCCGGCGCCATCGGCATGGACTTTGCGCAATTTGAGCGAACCTGGCTGGCAAAAATCAGCGAGACTCATCGCTGGCAATTTTTAGTGGATTTTGATACCTATCTCTGGATTTTTGTGCTGTTGCTTTTTTTGCTCGGCTTTGTGCTCGTCCGCCGCAGGAATCGATTGAAAATCAAACAATGGGAAGAAGATGAGTTCGACGACTTCGATACAGTTTAAACTCGAATATGCTTTGACGAAAATTTTAGGTCTGCTCGCGCGCGGACTTTCTCAGCGCTCTGCGGCAATATTGGGAGACCGCCTCGGAGGATTTTTTTTCCGTTTCATCCCCATTCGCCGGGATGTCGCGTTCAAAAATTTGCAACACGCCCTGGGAAACGAAAAGAGCGACGCCGAGTTGTGGGACATTCTTGAGCGCGACTACCGCCATTTCGGACAGATGCTGCTGGAATTCGCCCGCATTCCCCTGCTGAAACGCAATAAAATTTTGCAGCAAATTCCCGTAAAAAATCGGCACATTCTGGAACAGGCGCTCGCCAAAGGCAAAGGCGTGCTTGTGCTCTCTGGTCATTTCGGTAATTGGGAATATTTAGCCGCCGCAGCCGCGCAAATCGGGCCGCCGTTGTACGCTGTTTTCAAAGAGCAAAAAAACAAACAGGTGGACGAACTGATCAAAAAGCAGCGCGTTTCGCTGGGCATGCTGCCGCTGAAAGTCAAAGGCGGCGCCGCGCGCGGCATTTTAGCGGCAGTGCGAGAAGGCGCCAAAGTACTCATTCTGTTTGATCAGGATGCCGGCGGAAAGGGCAGATTCATCGACTTTTTCGGACGGCCGGCTTCCACAACCGACGGTCCGGCGCGCATCGCCATCAAGTACCATGTCCCGGCAGTTTTCGCCTACGGCTTGCGCGACAAAAACGGGCAAATCACAGTCACTTTTGAACAATTTCCGGATCCGGAAAGCTTTGAGAATTCGGAAAACGGCATCACCCGTTTCATCGAAACTTACAACGCCCGCATGGAACGACAGATTCGCCGCCACCCGGAGCAATATTTCTGGATGCACCGCAGATGGCTGACCTGGGAGCGGCATCAGGAAAAGTTGAAAACGCTGAAAAATGTGTGAGCATTCCTGTCAGGCTGGCTCATTCGACACCGGACAAAAAATTTTCATGCTTTGAAAAAAAGACTTGACTTTTTGATAAAAATTGTTTAATTATAAGAGGTTAAATTACTATTTCGCTAACCGATGACCTATTTTTAAAAACGGCATTTTTTTCGCTGTTAATTTACTGATAATCAGGAAATTACAAAGTTATTAGTCGTAACAGAGGTTAGCGATAATTTTAAGACACTAAGGTTTTTATTGAAGTTAAGCTATTTTTTGGCTATTTTTTGCATAGCAGTTACGTCATTTTTAAGGTTGCCCCATGTCCCTCAAAGAGGGGGTTAGCGAAATGGGCATGTTAATTCATTGTTTTTATTAAGCAAAAAACAGGGTCTGTCTGAAACATTGCCTTGCCAGATAGAGGATTGAGACGTCTTGCGCCAGTTTATTTTGAGGATAAAACTGGGGTCTTTGTCTGAAACATTGCCTTGCCAGATAGAGGATTGAG
>NATN01000207.1 GCA_002085355.1 Candidatus Zhuqueibacterota bacterium 4484_87
AAAAATTCCAAATATCAATGCCGCAACGTAATAAGGCACGCCAAAGACAAGCCAATTGGAAATTCCAAATTTGTACGAATATTCTCCTACGCCTAATATTCCGCCGTACCACGTGGAAACGAGCGTGGCGACAAAAGAGGGGAGAGTGAGCCGCCGGCCCGCAAGCAAGAACGATGAAATGTCGCTTCTTTTTTCCTTGCGCCAGAGTTGGAATCCGATGTAAAGAACAAAGACCATGTACATCATAATGATCAGTGCGTCAGGGAGGCGTAATTTGTACATGCGATTTGTCAGCTCCGAATTTCAGATTCCCCCGCTAATTGCGCAGCGGGGGAATTCTTTTTATAGTTCAGTTTCGATTCCGATGAAAAAATTTCTATCAGCCGCAGGCCAGAGATAATTTTCACCGTACCAGCTATCATAGTAACCTGCAGTCTCATATTTTTTATTGAGAACGTTGTTCAACCAAAAATTTAATTTTAACCCGCTTAATCCCAGAATATTTTTAAAATTATACGAAAAATAGAAATTCAATAATGAATATGCCGGAATGGAGCGTTCATCCAATTCATTATTATCCAGGTACTGTCTGCCAATGTGCTGAAAGAAAAGATGGCTTGCAAGATGACCTCTGGTGTACGACAATTTCAGGTTTGCCATTGTACCCGGAAACCCGGCGATGGTCTTATGACTGAAATCAATTTTTTTCGTTCCAATATTGTCATCGTACTGCACTTCGTATTGATAAAATTTCTCAAAATAATTTTGGCTCAACGCTGCGGCACCTGATAGTGTAAAACCTTTGCCTAATATGAAAGTAAAATCTGTTTCGATTCCCCGATGCGTGGTGAGGTCAGCATTGCCCTTAATAGGGAAACCATCCTTGTCCACTTGACTGAAGGGAACAATTTCGTTGCGGAAATTCATCCAGTAACCGTTTAAATGGAATTTTATTTTTGAACTAGAGTAGCCGGCGCCAAGTTCAAAATCAATCAGCGATTCCGGATCTGTGAGCGGGTCGTGCCACTGGAGGTGGTCAATTTCACCATCAGATTTTTTTATGGTGTCTGCGCGGGCAAAAAGAGGTGCGACTCCGACGTCGTCCGGTCCCTGCCAAATGTCAAATAAATCATCGTCTGCTGGTTCCCGGTGAGCAGTAGAAATGTTGGCGAAAATATTGATTTTCTCAGTCGCGTTGTAATTGATACCGACGCGCGGATTGAAAAATGAATAATCCACATCATAGAAATGGCGATTCACTCCGCTGAAGTTGCCCACTTCATCCTGCCTGAACTGGTATTTTTGTAGCTGCCAATTCATATCTGCCATGAGTGTGATTTTGTGGCTGAGCCGATAGAGTTCATGGACAAAAAAGGTGATCATTTTTTTGTCGCCGGTGTAACGGTAATAATTATCTTCCGGATTTGCTTCGGGCGGCAACTGTGCAGCCCAGACAACTTTTCCCCAATGATTGCTGTCAAAAAGATAGCCATCAATACCCGCGCTAAAACTGCCATTTCTGTGCTCCCAGTCCAATTTGGAAATGGCTCCCCAATGATTTTTTTTGACCCACTTTTGACGGACAAGATCGGTTCGTTTGACGATAGTGGAATCAGGCAGGTAAAACGGCTGCAAGCCAAAATCGTACAGCTTCTTATTTTTTTTGAAAGATTCGTAGTATCCCTTGCCTTGAATGTAATAAATTGAATTATTCCAGCTCACATTGTCAGTAATTGCCCATTGGTGATGCAGTTCGTAGTGCGGCTGAGAGAAATTGTCCACCGCATTTTTGTACGTGTAGGGATTATGGCGATGATTTTTTTTCAATTCGCTTTCCGGCGAGGCTTCCCACGCGGCATGAGTCAGCTCCGGTCCGCCGTAAATGTTGATGATTGTGCTCGTGTTTAGAGTGTAGCGGGCGGCGCTGAGAAAATACGCCCAAATATCAACAGCGGAATTATCGCGATAACCGTCACTTGTTACTTTTGAAAATCTGGCGGATATGGCATACTGATTGTCAATGAGACCGGAATGCAGGTTGAGCGAATATTTCTGCGTATTGTAGCTGCCAAATCCGGTCGTTGCCAAAATTTTTCGCGGCATGTTCGAGGGAGTGGTTTGGATATTGACTGTGCCGCCAAAAGAAGATGTCCCATAGAGAGAACTGCCAACGCCGCGCTGAATTTGCACATCATGGACAGAAGAGAGCAAATCAGGCATATCAACCCAATAAACCTGATGGTCTTCCGGATCGTTTAATGGAATACCATTGATCATTACGGATACACGTTTCTGATCGAAACCACGGATTTTCAGGTAAGTGTAGCCGATACCATTTCCTGCATCGGAATAGGAATAAATTCCCGGCACTTCGGAAAGCAACATTGGTATGTCCTGCGCCCAGTAGCGTTGTTGGATTTCGCTGCGAGGAACATCTATAAAAGCGACAGGTGTTTTTCGCGTCACAGCACGTGTTCCGGTGATGACGACTTCTTGCCCTGGAATGACTGTCGGTTTGAGAGCAAAGTCCAGCACAATAGGAGTCCCAACGACAGTAACGGATTTTTTGGCAATTTCGTAACCCATGAAACTCACGCTGATGACATAATTCCCGTTCGGAACATTCAGGCGAAATTGTCCACTCTGATCAGTCATTGCGCCCAGTCCGGTTCCCTCAATGACGACATTTGCGCCCAAAAGGGCCTTCTTGGTCATATTGTCCGTTACAATACCTCTGATTTCAGTTACTTGAGAAAACAGACTTGTGGAAAACGCGAAAAGAAAAGCACAATACAAAAGATAGCGCAATAAATATTCTTTGGGTTGTTTCATTTTCAGCCCTCCTTACAAATGTAAGTGTTTAAGACAGTTTTTGTAAGGGAGGAACCGAATGGATGTTGGTGAGCATTGCTGATCACCGGAGTTGGGATTTCAGCGGGAAAACGCTGGAATTCCGAATCCCTCCGCTGGTATTGTCCAGATCAGGTTCCAAGGGTATGCTCTCAGACCATCCGGCCACCCCTTCGGAATGTTATTTTTTTTACTTTAACGGAACTACTTTGTTCCAAAAAAATAACAAATTTCGTTCCTGTGGCGAAAGAACAATTCCCGTAATTTTTTTCGCCATGCATGGCAAGAAAGCGCACTTTTATGCAAGGGTGCAACTCACCTGTCTGCCGCTAATTTTTTCTAAGCGCAAAACTCATAAATTAATGAAAAAAGGCTTGATTATTAGAAACTTTTTCGTTATTTTTAAAATGGTTTCCATGTTAAATTGGAGAATTATACCCTCAAAAAATGCCCGACAATCAAACTGTGGGATGAAAGATGTTTGCAAAAAATCAAAGGCCGCGACAGTTTAATTATGTCCCTCGATTTTATCATCCTGTCGAGGAGGATGAGGCAAATGAGCCGAGAATAAAATTTCGCCGTTTGCTTCCCAGAAAGACAGTGCCGAAACGTTCTCCTATTATGTTGATTGTTATGATTTTAATACTGATTTTTCTGATTCGCTATCTGGGCAATCTCACGGAAACTAAGCAGCGAAATGAACAGATGCAAGACATAAAAATTGAAATCATCGATTGAGAATTTGGTCAATGAAATAGTGTCATCAGGTTTGAGTTGGGCCTTTGCTGCGACAAAGCCGGCTTTGACGGGAGGATGTGTTCCAAATGGGAATTTGGGATAAAGATGGATTATTAAGTGCGCTCAGAAAATTTTCAACCTGGATGAGCGATAAAGCTGCGATTTTTTCCAGAGCAATTGGTTCATTTTACCAACGATTGCAGGAAAAGTTTTTTTCCATTTACGCCTATCTAAAAAATCAATTTGTTTCTTTCCCTTTGCGCAGAAAATTGAGCATCATCATCGGGGGCGTGGTTTTCATTGTCATCGTTGTGCTGAGCTTGATTTTCCAGCAAACCGAGAAACGATTGCTGAAATCCAAACTCGAGGAAATTTGCAATTTAACGGTACAGTATTTATCCTCCTGGGATATCAAAGATAACCTGCTGATGGATAATTACGATGATATCAAAGTGTCTGTTCTTTACATAAAGCAGAAAAATATCACTGGTCTGGATTACGCGTGGGTTATGAATCGGAAGGGTGAATGCGTGGCGCATACCAATATCGCGTTTACGGAGAGCGACCGCAACTATTTTTCGGACGAGCAGAAACAATTTTTATTGTCCATTAAAGATATCACCCAGCGGGAAACGGAAACGCATTACGAGTATTATTATCCGATTTTTGCCATGAGCAAAGATGCCAGCGGGCAAAAGAAAGATGTTTTTTTGGGTGTTGCCGGCATTGGTTTTTCAAAAGATGTCGCTTTAGCGCCTATCAAAGAAGCGAAGAAAATCATTTACACTATCGCCATTCTCGTGACGTTAGGGTCAATTCTGGGCATCTATTTTCTTTCCGACCGCATGGTGAAGCAAATTTTGGAATTATCTGAGGGTGCCCGGCAAATCGGCAGGGGAAACCTGAACGTTAAAATTTCTGTTACGTCAAACGATGAGTTGGGACAGTTAGCGCGCGAGTTTAATAATATGGTGATGCACCTCAAGGAAAAATTGCACATGCAAAAATTTGTTTCACCCATCACGCGCAAAATGATCAAACGTTATCTGTTTGCCAATGATGAGTCCATTACGAGCCAGAACCGTGAAGTCGCGCTGTTATTTTCCGATGTGCGGGATTTTTCCGGCTTTGCTCAGCATCATCCGCCTGAAATTGTCGTTGAAGTTGTCAACGTCTATCTCGATTTGCAGGCGCGAATTATTGAACGCTATGATGGCGCAGTGGATAAATTTATGGGTGATCAGGTAATGGCAGTGTTCGAAGGTATGCATCGTCATGAAAATTTAGTTGAAGCGGCAGTGACAATTCAAAAATCAATCGCGGATTTAAACAGAACCAGGCTCAGTGAAAACAGACAAATTCTTACTGTGGGCATTGGCATTAATGTAGGCCATGCGGTTATCGGAAATATTGGTTCCAAAGACCGGATGGACTACACGGTTGTGGGCGATGCTGTGAATTTGGCATCGCGTTTTTGCGATGTGGCAAAATCCGGACAAATTATCACCTCATTTTATTTGTACCAAAAAATCAAACCTTTGTATCCTGCCCAGAATTTAGGTTCCATTCCGATTAAAGGCAGGGATGAACCAGTAGAAATTTGTGAAATTCAGTATTGATTTTTTTTGCCGCGTTTAACCGATTTAATAAATTACTTTAAAAAATTTTTACACGTTTTAATTGAGAGAAACTGTTCGGGAAATGAAACGCATTCAATTGATAATACTTATGGTCTGCTGGACATCTTTTCAGATTCCCGCATTTTCGCAGACAAACTTGTCCGAATTCGTCTCGGGGGCGAGAGCAAAGGCTCTCGGAGGTTCAGCCGTTGGTTTTCCCGGCGATCCATCTGTTGTGATGTGGAATCCGGCTGCGTTGTCCATGATGCTGTCCGATGAGGTGCTGTTGAATGTCAATCACCGCTCTCAAATCGATTTTTTAGGATTCACTCGTTTTTTCGCTCCCAAATCGATTGCAATCAGATTTTTCCGTTGGCGGGAATTTTAATATTTTCAAGCCCGATACTTCTGCAACCGGAGCCAGTTTCAGCGTGGGACTTTTTTATCGTTCTTCTCCCAAATACAGGTTTCAGGAACAACCGCAATCGTCGTTTTGGAAATTTTGGCATTCAGCAGATATAAAAGACAGGCTGAGTATTGGACTGGTATTTTGCAATATTCCGCTTTCCGGCAAGGACAAGAATCAGGAATTGCGGCTGGGAGCGGCTGTCAAGCCATTCAAGCATGACTATTTTTTTCATCTCGCCTGGCATATCCGGAACGGCGGATCAGATTTCTTTTTTGGCGCATCGACGAAATTGGTGAAAAATGTCGATTTATTGGTGGGAATGAAAAATTTTGTCGCCAAAGAAGCAAATCTCGGCTTGAGTGTGCGATTCCGCGGTATGCGGATGGATTGCAGTTATAATGACAGAAAACAGATGGTCAATTTATCTGTTGGCATTATTTTTAGCCCGGATGAGAAAGTGCAGGCGCAGCAATACCGAATGCTCGGTACGCAATTGGTGAAGGAGAACGATCTTTTTGAAGGCCTGAAAGCTTACCAGAAAGCTCTTGCCTACGATCCTGCGGATGAGACGATCAATCTTGTCGTTACTGTTTTGCAGGAAAAAGTGAATCGTAAAAAGAAGACCATTGATTCGCTGTTTGCGATCGGGCAAAAATTTGAAGAAAAAGGCTGGTATGTAACTGCATTTAAAGCTTATCGTCAGGTACTGAATATCAACCCGCGCCACAAAAAGACACTGCGACATTTGAAATCAATGGCCCCCAAATTATCCAATTATCTGGAAGACACTTTTGCCAAAGGTGTTGCTTTTTATGAAAAGAATGACATTCGTCAGGCTGAAACCATGTTTTCAAAAATTCTGGCAGTCAACACCAATCACGCTGGTGCCGGAAAATATATGGCAAAAATTGACAGCATCAAAACCTATACTTTCAGCGAGTACTATTATCGCGGTTTGGGATATTACAATCAGAAACGCTATAAACGTGCCATTGAGGAATTTACCAAAGCCCTGGCATTAAATCCGAACGACCAGGATGCGCTGCGCTATAAGAAATTAGCGGAAGATCGTCAAAGACAGAACAAAAAACGCATCAGCAGGTTGTTACGCGAAGCAGAAAAATATGAGAAGCAGAATCTTTTTGTCAAGGCGAATAATCGTTATCGTCAGGTGTTGGAACTGGACGAAAATAACAGTTACGCCAGAAAAAAACTGACATATCTCCGGCGTTACATTTCATCTGTTGTAGAGAGCAAATATCAAAAAGCGCGCGGATTATTCAAGAAGGGCAACTGGCGGGCTGCTATTGACGGCTTCTCTGAAGTACTGTCCATTGATCCGTCTCACCAAAGGGCGCGGAGCTATCTCAGACGCGCGCGCAAAGAATTGTACTCAAACCTGGATCAGCATTACCGTCAGGCAAAGAAGTATTTTAATCAGAAAAATTATGAAAAAGCACTCGAGGAATGTAATTATATTTTGTCAGTCGATGCCGGATACGCGGCAGCTCAAACCCTGCAATCGCAGGCATACGCCAGCATTAGCCGACAGAATCTGCACGAAAAAGGGAAGAAGGCCTTCGCCAAAGGCGATTTTTTGACGGCGCGCAAGATTTATCGGGAAATATTGGCGAAAGACCCAAATGATAAAGTTGCTGCCGACTATCTCCGACAGTGTGATACAAAACTGAATGACCGCGTTGAGCAACTGTTCAATGAAGGTATGGTCAGCTATTCCGAAGGAGATTATAACTCTGCGATCCAAGTGTGGAATAAAATTCTATCCATTGATCCTGATCATAAAAGTACGAAAGAATACATCAAAAAAGCGACAGAGAGATTAGACGCATTGAGTCGAATTAAAGAGAAATGAGAATTGCAAGGTTGCTAAAAAAATATTGAAGAAAAAGTTGATTGTCAATCAAAAGAATCACCATGAGGGCTGATTTTTTTGAAAATTTGGGAATTAAAGAAAATGGCGCTGATGTCCTGAAAGTATCATCAGTGCCATTTTGTGACTGAATGACAAGAAAATTAGTAGTAAATAATCCGATGCAGCATTATTTTGTCACGCACACATTTCCAATTTTCCAACTTCCGCGATAATAACATTCACCATTGCTTATATAGCCCGGCATTGTAAAGCGAATTCGTAATTGTTTTACAAGGTAGTCTTTTTGCTTGAGGATTGTTTTATCATTTAAAATAATCGTTTTTCCCCATTCCCAGCGTAACGGATAAGGAGTAGCTAATTTAATTTCGTGAAATACGAAACCGCCTGTTTTATTTTTCTCAAAAAGCAAATGCTCTGTTTTTGTTGCTTTTTGAATGATTTTTAACTGAAGTTGGGCAAAGAAACTATTTGCAGGATCTCCGCAAGGGCTAAAGAACTCTCTCCTCACATCAACGCTAAATCCCACTATGCCCTGGAAGTTTTTGTCTTTTGATAGATCAGGGGATTGAAGATAGATGTCGGCGCTTTTTACTTTGGAGCCGCTGACAAGATAAAGGGAAGTCGTCGCGGCAATTCCCAGGTTTGAAAAATTCGCCAGAGAAAAAGGAGTGTATGTTTTATATGTGGGCGGCGCACCTGGAATGAAAGTTGTGATTTTAGCGTAGGGTTTTGAATTTGTGTCGTAAAGTTGATCAAGAGTCCAGTTTTCCACGGTCGCATTTTGAAATCTGAAACAGGGGCCAAGATTTGCCTTGAATAAAGCAATATATAGAATATAACTGCCAATGAGCAAAAATCCTAATAATAGGACATATTTGCTTTTGTCCCACCCAATCCATTTTTGCATTTTGAGCCTCCTTGTGTTAGTTTTAAAAGCACATTTTTCAAGGATTATTGTCCATTTTCACATGAATTGAATCGGTTTAATTTTTGAATGTCTTTTACATGGAAAAGTTGAGGCTCAATAGAGAAAATAGTTGGTGTTGTTCTGAAAATGTCCGATTGTGCTAAAGTAGGGAGCAATAAGATTTGATTTCGTAGTCGATGATCAGAATTTTTCCATTAAAA
>NATN01000208.1 GCA_002085355.1 Candidatus Zhuqueibacterota bacterium 4484_87
ATCGCTGATTAAATTTGAAAATACTTATGCCGGGAGCGGGCCTATCAAAGCTGGGGTGAAAAATTTGGTGCCGCATTTTCACACAAATAATTCCGTCATTCCCTTCGGTTTCGACGACAAAAAATGGCATCCGGGGACTGGCAGAAAGGAAAGTCTTGTTTTGACTGTAGGCCTTGCCAGTCAGATTCACAAAGCAAAATTGAAAGGCATGGACTTGCTGGTTGAAGCGGCGAAACAGATACCAGATGCCGAATTTTTAATCATTGGCGCTGAAGGAGAAGGCGAAGAATTTTTAGCCGCAAGAAAACCGGGGAATGTGACGCTCATGGGCAGAGTCGCCAATGACGAATTGGTCAAATTTTATCAGAAGGCAAAAGTGTACGTGCAGCTTTCTCTGTCCGAAGGGTTGCCCAATGTGTTGTGCGAAGCCATGTTGTGCGGCTGCGTTCCCGTGGGTTCCAATGTGAATGGAATTCCCACTGCCATCGGCGAGGCAGGGTTTATCGTATACGAGCGGAAGGTAGAGAGCGCGGTTGAGGCACTGAAAAAGGCACTTGCCGCAGAAGATGAATTGGGGAAAAAAGCCAGAGAGAGAATGCAGCAACATTTCTCGCTGGAACTACGGGAAAAACGATTGGTTGAGGCGATAAAAAAATTGGTTTAATATTCCGGGTTTCGAGTTATTTTTCTCCTGTCCTGGGAAATTTGACAACTCGAAACTCAAAACTTAAAACTATGAACTGAAAACTATAAACTTTCAATTTCAAGGATACAAATGAATAAAAACAAAGTCATGGTCATCGCCATCGACGGCGCGACGTGGGATGTATTGGATCCGATGATTGAGCGCGGCGCGATGCCGAATTTGAAAAAATTGATGGACGAAAATTTTTCGAGTCAATTGAACTCCACCATTCCGCCGGTGACTGCGCCGGCGTGGGCGTCATTTATCACAGGAACAAATCCGGCGAAACACGGCATTTTCGACTTTGCCCGGCGTCAACCCGGAAGTTACAAATCTTCCATGAACAATGCCAATTCTATCAAGACAAAGACGCTGTGGCAAATTTTGACCGAACAGGGAAAGACTGTGGGCACGATAAATTTGCCCATGACCTATCCGCCGACTGAAGTGAACGGTTTCATGATTCCCGGATTTCTGGCTCCGGGCGTGAGCAGCCAGAAAATTTTGACGCATCCGATCGATTTGATTGATGAAATCAATCGTGAAGTGGGTTCGTACCAGATTTTTCTGGAGGCGTCGCCCAAGGCGCTCATTCATGCGGAAGGAAAGAGTGAATTTCTCGCCAAATGCGAAAAAATCGTACAAAAGCGCGGCGAAACCGCTCGATTTCTGTATCAAAAATATCAGCCCGATTTTTTCATGGTTCATTTTCTCATGACCGATGTCGTGCAGCACTGGTTCTGGCATTGTCTCGATGAGACTCATCCGGCGCATGATTCAGCCGAAGCTGCGGAAATCGTACCGGCGCTGGAAAAATTTTACCACACCGTGGACGAAAATGTGGGAAAATTGATAGAACTGCTGGATTCAGACACAACGCTGCTTGTGCTATCAGACCATGGTTTCGGCCCGCTGCACAGCAACATCTATCTCAATCGTTGGTTTTATGAAAAAAAATATCTGAAACTCAACACCGGCAAAAAAACGGCGATTCAAACAATCCGCCGCGTCATCGCTGCGATTGACGTGTTCAATCTCCGCAATCGTTTGCTGCCCAGCGGAAAGAGACGGGTCGCACTGGAAAAATCTTTACAGCACGATTTTTTGATCAATTGGGAAAAAACGCGGTGCACTGCGGTGCCGGCATCCATTTACGGAAATGTTTTTCTCAACATTAAAGGGCGCGACGAATCAGGAGCACTGGAAAGCGGCGCGATAGTGAAAAAATTTAAGCATGAACTGATCAGCGAATTGGCAACAATCTCCGACCCTGTTACGGGCAATACGGCGGTCGAAAAAACCTATTCGATTGAGGAAATTTTTCCGGGAAACAATGAAGGTATCGCGCCGGACTTGCTGGTGCGTCCCGCTGACGGCTTTGCAATTTTCAGTCAGTTGAATGAACAGCAAATTTTCCGTCCAACAAAACCGTGGGAAGACATCACCGGCACGCATCGCGTTGAAGGGATTTTTCTGGCAAAAGGCGAAAAAATTGTTTCTGCGAAAAATCGAGCGGCAGATGCCGCGATCATCGACCTGGCGCCGACGATCCTCTATTTATTGGGGTTGCCAATTCCCGATTCAATGGACGGGAAAGTACTGACCGAAGCGATTGATGAAAAAATTTTGCAGAAAGCACCACCGCAATTTACATCTGATTCAGGCGAAAAATCAGAAGGCGAAGCTTCCGGCTATTCCGAAGAAGAAGAGGAATTGATTCGAAAAAGATTACAAGGTTTGGGCTACCTGGAATGAAAAATTGTCTTTTTCGCTGATAAGTCGTTTACTTTTTTATACGCGAAATGAAATATTCAAGCGGACGAATATTTGTGCCGACTTTCTTTTGAATTTCTTTTAAAACGACCAAATCATCTTTATCCATTGAACGAAACAAATAAAGCAAAAGAAGATAGCTAACAAAAAAGAAAACAGAAAATAGAATCAGCCAATTCAGAGTGACGTTGATTGCAAGATATTTTGTGACAGCTAATACCAACAGTAAAGGAATTGCTGCGGAGGCAATAACTTTCAAATAGTTCTTTGACACCGGTGTAATGTTGTACATTACAAAGATTTCGACCACGGCGAGCAAATTTATCAAAATAAGCGCAGATGCAGAAGCAACGCCCGCGCCGACAATTCCAAATCTCGGAATCAGCAACAGATGAAGCGTAATGTTGACAGCGAATCCAACGGCTGTGTTGAGCAGGGTTAACTTGGTTTTTTCAAATGCATTGAGCGTGGTAGTTGTGGGCCCGACAATTGCATGAAAGAAAAAACCAAGCGCCAAGACGCGCAAAACCGGCGCTGCTGCGATGAATTTTGTACCGAATAATATGACGATTAGCTGTTCGGAAAATGCAAAGATCATCAGAAACAGCGGCAAGGTTAGCGTCAAAATCCACTTCGACGTCGTCGCGTAAACTTTCTTTAACTCTTTGCTGTCATTGCTGCTGATAAGCGATGAGGCGATTGGCATAAAAATGGTTGTGAACGACTGCAGAATCGCCGGAATAAATTGCGCTAAAGGCAAGGCTGCATTGTAAATGCCGACAACGTCAGCAGATTTGAAATATCCCAACATCAGCGTTGCCACGCGATCAATAATGAACCAGATCATGGAAACAAGAATCAGCGGCCAGGAAAATGAGAAAATTTCGCGATAGTTTAGTTTTGCAGGCAACGATTTTCCCCAAATAGGAAATAAGCGTTGCGCCAGAATCATCCCGAAGAGTGCTGTCAAAAAATATCCGATGGGATAGGCAAAAATTGCCGCTTTAATTCCCAATCCGCTAAAATATAAAACGATAAAAAGTATTAAAATGGCAAGATAACGTAGCATCTGCTGCGAATAGACAATCAGATCCATTCGTTTGAAACCGGTAAAAATAGCTGAATTGAGCATCATCAAGCTGTAAAGAGGCACAATGATGGCAAAAAATTGCAGCACGGGAATCAACTGCGGCTTATTGTACAAATTTATACTGATTTGACGATTTAAAATGAGTAGCAATGCCATCATCAATAGCCCGGTCGGCACGGAGATTAAAATTGACGATCGGATAGTGCCGCGAACGACGTCATACTGCTTGCGGGAGCGATAGAACGGAACGTAACGGTTAATCGCTGTCGGGAGTCCCAGTAGCGCCAGCACCGCGGCAATTTCTACAACGGAAATTCCCAGGGAAATGATACCATAGCTGGCTGGCCCTAATGAGCGGGCGATGATCATGCGGATCAAGTAACCAAGGAAACGGCCTAACAATATGCCAAAGAAAAATATTGAAGCACCTCTGGCGACCGTTTTTAGCGCTTGTTCTTTAACGCTGAATTTTTGTTTTGCTTGAGTCATTAACAGCCTTTTTGAGAAACCAATCAAAAATAAAATAGTTGGCTTTAATACTAAAGCCTATTTTGAAATATGAATATAATTATCCATTTTGAATTTTCAAAGATTTTTTTTGTAAAATGTCTCTTCCGGTACAAATTTAACAATCAGGATTAAAAGTAAAATTCCCTAACAAGCACCCAAACAAAGGAGATAAAAAATGGCTTACCAAGAAGATGTTAACAAACTTTCTGATGCAACAAAAGACATGCACCGCGCGATCACCTCACTCGTTGAAGAGCTGGAGGCTGTTGATTGGTACAACCAGCGCGTCGATATTTGCAGCGATGATGAATTGCGAGAAATTCTGGCTCACAATCGCGACGAAGAAAAAGAACATGCTGCCATGATTTTGGAATGGATCCGCCGAAAAGATCCGACTTTTGACCATGAACTCAGGGATTTTTTATTTACAGAAAAATCGATAACTCACAAATAATCGGTCAACATACTTGCATTATTGATCAGAAAACTATTTATTTTTCAAGGATAGAAATAAGGATAAAAAATAATGGGAAAAAAGAAAAAGAAAAAAATCGCCCAAACTCAAGTTAAAACCAAGGAAAAGCAACTAAACTTTTTCTCAGCGCATCCGCACTGGTCAGCGGCAATAATATTATTTGTTTTGCTGCTCATTTTTTATTATCCGATAATTTTTGAAAACAAAACTCTGCTGCCACCGGACACGCTGACGGCAAAAAGCTATAACACATTCGTCAAAGACGCGCTCAAAAGCGGCACGTATCCGCTGTGGAATCCCTATATTTTTTCAGGGATGCCTTCATTTGCCAGCTTATCCAGCGCCCCGTTGGTGAATATCATAGATTCGGTTGTCCAATATTCAATTCAAGCGATACGTTATGTCATTCCTCTGACGCCGTTTATGCGCATTATTTTGAATTACGTCTTTTTCGGTATGTTGATTTATCTTTTACTGAACTCCCTGAAAGTGAACCGCTATGCCAGTCTTTTCAGTGCTATTGCTGTGATGTTTGTACCGCAATATGTTGCTTTCACGGCTTTTGGTCACAACACAAAATTTCTGTCTCTGGTATTGATCCCGCTGATTTTTTGGTCCACAGACCGATTGATCAAAAAGCGAAATCTTTTTTATTTTGCTCTTACGGCGCTGGCGCTGGCATTCCAGCTCATCCGCGCCCACGTGCAAGTGTGCTATTACACTTATTTGATGCTTGGGATTTACGTCATCTATCTGGCAGTGATAGAATTGCGTGAGTCGAAAAAAATAACCGCAACACTAAAGGGCTTTGGTTTGCTGGCGGCAGCAGGAATCGCAGCAGTCGCCATGAGCGCAGTGATGTATATTTCCATTTACGAATATTCGCACTACTCCATTCGCGGCGGCAGCAGCGGACTGAGCTACAACTATGCGTCAAGTTGGTCATTTTCCCCGGCTGAGATGATCACGTTTTTTGTCCCATCGTTTTTTGGATTTGGCGGAGC
>NATN01000209.1 GCA_002085355.1 Candidatus Zhuqueibacterota bacterium 4484_87
TGCACGCCGTCGAGGATCAGGTCCAGCGCCAGATTGCCGTACGCCATGGGAACGATGGAGTCGATGGCGTCCGGGTCGCCGCTGCGCACGAGATAGCCCAGCCGCTGATTAATCACATTCACTCGCGTTCCGTTGTTGTATTTCGGCGTGAGTTCTTTCATTTTTTCGGAAATTAAATCGCCAATGCCGCCCAATTTTTTGTGGCCGTACATGTCCTTTTCCTGATCTTTGAACACCATCTCGCCGCCCTCGTACATAGCGCCTTCGGACACCAGCACTACCGAATATTTGCTGGGATTGGTGTAGCGATCCTGAACAAGCAGCTCGGCTAAACTATCTATGTCAAATTTGTATTCCGGAATGACGCAGCGATTGGCGGCGCCGGCCATTGTCGGCAGCAGCGCGGTAAATCCGGCGTAGCGTCCAAAGACTTCAATCACTAAAATTCTTTCATGCGAGCCGGCGGACGTGCGCAGCCGGTGAGTCATTTCAATGGTCCGGGTAACGCAGGTGCTGAAACCGATGCAGTAATCGGTTCCGGGCACATCATTGTCCATTGTTTTGGGCATTGCAATTACTTTCACGCCTTCTTTGTGCATTCGTACGCCGTAACTCAGTGTGTCGTCGCCGCCGATGGGAATGAGATAGTCAAGTCCCAAAAAATCGATATTTTTCAACACTTCGAGTGTCAGGTCGTTTTGCTCATCTTTGTATTTATCTTTTAAATGCGTGGGAACCAGACTGGCAGGTACGTGGCTGGGGCGGGTGCGTGAAGTGTGCAAAAACGTCCCCCCTGTTCGGCCGACTCTATTTACCATTTCTTCCGTTAGCATCCAATAACTATCACTATTGTCTGCCCCTTTTTCAGGAACAATATCAACCAACCCCTTCCAACCGGGTCGCAATCCAATCACTTCAAATCCCTCGCGAAGAGCGCGAATCGTAATCGCTCGAATTGCCGGGTTCAAGCCGGGCACGTCGCCGCCGCCGGTCAATATGCCGATTCGTCCTTTAATCTTGTTAATGTTCGCCATGTCAATCTCTCCATTAAATTTTACATCACCTGTACTCGACGTTTCATCTGCAAAAATTCATTAAATTAAACTTTAAATATAATGCATCAACATTTGATAGTCAATGTTTTTTTTAATTTTTTCCCATATTTTTAAAAATTGCTTTTATGACAATTCAGCTAAAAAGGAATAACCATGGCAGCAGTAATAAATTCATGAAAGTAATTGCTCCGGGCCTGATTTTTTCCTGATCAGCTTAGTTTTACAATTTTTCTTCAAAATCAAAATTGATTATCCGCTTGACTTTTTGCCAGTTTTTTCCTATAATTGTGTACGCGAAAATTGTCTCTTTGAAAAATCTGCCTGCTTTCTATTTGTTGAAGTTCAACAAAATACAAATTCAGGAGCTTTCCATGAAAAAAAACATGCTGTTATTTGTACTGGCTGCTCTTTTCTTCTCTGTTGTTCATCTTTCTGCAACGGAAAAACTCATCGGTGCGCGTCATCCGGCGATTTCACCAAATGGCAAAACTATCGCTTTTTCCTACATGGGAGACATCTGGATTGTGCCGAGCACGGGCGGCAGGGCGATTCAGCTCACCAATCACAAAGCTTACGACGGAAAACCCATTTGGTCGCCCGACGGAAAATGGATCGCTTTTACTTCAGATCGTACTGACAACGAGGATATCTTCCTCATTCCTGCTGATGGCGGCATTCCACGGCAAGTTACATTCCACACCGGTTCCGACATTGCAACTGATTTTTCCCCGGACGGAAAATGGATCATTTTTCGCTCAAACAGATCGTCCAGAGCCGGGTTATTCAAAATTCCTGTCGTCGGAGGAAATGCAATCCCGATTTTGGATAATTATTGGACATGGGTTTATCACGGAAAAATGAGTTCAGATGGAAAAAGCATCTCGTTCCTTTCCGGCATGGAAAATAGTTTCTGGTGGCGACGCGGCTATCGCGGCAGCAATACGACAAAAATCTGGATCAAGAAAGAGGGCGAAAAAACCGCCCAGCTCGCTTTTGCTGACTCGTGCAACAGCTTCTGGCAAAATTGGAGTCCGGACGCAACGCAGATATTCTTCGTTTCTGATCGCGTCAATGGCGTAAAAAATATCTGGTCAATTCGTCGCGACGGGACCGATTTGCAGCAAGTGACGAATTTTTCCGACAAAGATATTACTTTCCTTTCAGTTGCCAGAACGACGCCGCTTGCTGTTTATGAAAGAAATTTCCAAATCTGGTTGACGGATTTAAAGACCGGCGCGTCCCATGCGGTCGTCATTGACGCACCTGCCGAAGAAAAAGAAAATCGGACATTTCGTCTCAAAAACGAATCTGTCTCTGAATTTCGCCTATCCCCTGACGGCAAAAAAATTGCGGCTGTGGTGCGAGGAGAGATTTTCATTACTTCAACGGAAGGTGGCTATGCGCGCAACATTACCAATTCACCATGGCGGGAGCGCGACATTTTTTGGGATAAAGACAGCCGCCGCGTATTTTTCGTTTCTGATAAAAATGCGCAGCCAAATTTGTACTCAACTGCCGCAACCGGGAGTGAAAAATGGATACAGTTAACACATGCAAAGGACGACGTGCTCTCCCCTGCCCTGTCTCCTGACGGAAAATGGATCGCCTATTTCTACGGCAAGCGCGAGCTTCGCTTAATGCGGACAGATGGCAAGCAAAACCATCTGCTCATGGAAGCGGATTTCGGAGGCAGATTCGGGGACGATTTCATCTGGGCCCCCGATAGTCGTTTCATCGCAGCGCCGATACAACGTTTCGGACAATCAGACATTGTCGCTGTAAATATTTCAAACGGCAAAACAACCACGCTCACCAATACCGCTTATGACGAATCTACACCGCTCTGGTCACAAAATGGGAAATTTCTCCTTTTTCTGTCTAACCGCTATGGTCACAGTTTTCCTGAGTTCACGGGCAAATGGGATATTTACCAGCTCTATTTTGAGCCGCAAAAACCGAAATTCGATGAAGATAAATTTGAGAAATTGTTTGCTGTTTCAAAAAATAAGCAAAGTGAAAGTAAAGAAAAGAAAAACCCCAAATCAGATGATAAAAAACCGCTGAAAATAAAATTTCAACTTGATGATATTGACCAACAAACGCGTTCAGTGACCAATACGCTGGGAAACGAACGCTCGTACCTGCTCTCGCCGGCAGATACGAATACGGTTTATTTCGTCTCCAATATTGACGGCAAAAGTCATCTTTGGAAAACTGAGCTGAAAGAAAAAAAGCGCGGTAAATATGAGCCTTTCATGGCGCAAGTTAAAAACCCCCGCGGTTTACAATTTGACAAAAAAGGGGAAAAAATATATTTGCTCTCCGGCGGTAAAATTGGATTTATCGACATCGCCAAGAAAAAATATGAGACTATCAGTTTTGGCCGTGAGTTGAAGATTGACAAAACTGCTGATTACGAACAAATGCTGGCGGAGCTGTACTACACGCTGCAATTTTACTATTATGACCAGACCCATCATCACACGGATTGGCAAAATGTGTATCAACGATTTCGCACTGTTCTGAAACAGGTGCGCCAGGATCAGGATTTTTATGATTACGCTAATCAGATGATCGGTTTTCTCAATTCATCGCACACCGGCATCTACGGCCCCGGCGGACGATCCAACGAGGACAGAAGTCTGCACGTGGGAATCGTCTGGCAGTTTGAACCCGACAGAATCACCATTAAAAAAATTCTTAAAAAAAGTCCTGTTTATTTTCATCGGGACAGCGTTCAGGCCGGAGATCAACTCATTGCAGTCAACGGGAAACCGGTCGCGGCGAAGACAAATCTGTGGAAGATTTTAAAGGGGAAAATGGACCAGCGACTACGGCTGACTTTTCGCAGCAAAAAGAAAAACGCTCTGGTGACTGTTGCCGTTAAGCCAATTTCCGCATCCGCTGAATCGGGTTTAAGATTGGAAGAGTGGATTAATTCCCGGAAAGAGATCGTCAAGAACAACACCAATGACCGGATTGCCTACATTTACATGCGCGCTATGGGCTGGGGCGACCTGTCCCGCTTTCTCAAGGAATTGGAGCGCGATGCCGTACCGCGCAAAGGCTTGATATTGGATTTGCGCTACAATTTTGGTGGGAATGTCCAC
The DNA here is from genome assembly GCA_002085355.1 of Candidatus Zhuqueibacterota bacterium 4484_87. Classification (GTDB taxonomy): domain Bacteria; phylum Zhuqueibacterota; class Zhuqueibacteria; order Thermofontimicrobiales; family Thermofontimicrobiaceae; genus 4484-87. The sequence continues at coordinate 4,166 of NATN01000209.1, forward strand.
GACCGTGTGCTGCAGGCTCTGACCAAACCGACCTATGCTAAATGGAAAATACGCGGATTGTCAGAAACTCCGCAGTCAACTTTCGGATTTGCGACCAAACCCGTCGTGCTGCTGACTAATGAGGTCACGCTGAGCGACGGCGAGATGACTTCCAACGGTTTCAAGACATTGAAACGCGGGACCATTGTCGGGAATACTACTTATGGCTGGTTGATTTTCACGACCAGCGTCCGACTAATGAACGGCGGTTCTTTCCGCTTGCCTTTTTGGGGCTGCTACACGCTCGATGGTCAGGATCTGGAGACACAGGGCGGCGTTAAGCCGGATATCTTTGTTATCAACGATTTGAATGACATTTTATCCGACAGAGATCCGCAACTGGAAAAAGCGATTGAGGTGATCAACAAGTTGATACAAAAATAAAATAATTTCATCAAGTTGTGCTCCATTCTCAAATTGGAGTACATCATAAATACCATTAAAATGAGCAATGAAATGGAATATCGAAATTTGGGAAAATGGGGGATCAAAGTCAGCAAATTCGGGCTTGGTGGCTGGGCAACGTACGGCGAAAAAGTAAGTGATCAAAAAATAGTGGATCACATCGTCCGTACGGCTTACGATGCCGGAATTAATTTCTTTGATATGGCTGACGTTTACGCTGGCGGAGAATCGGAAAAAATGATGGGCGCGGCTTTGCGCGAATTTCCCCGGCATACGCTCGTACTGAGCAGCAAAGTTTTCTGGCCCATGAGTAGCGACGCCAACGACCGCGGTCTTTCCAGAAAGCACATTATGGAATCAGTGGAGAAAAGTCTGAAGCGAATTGGAACCGACTATCTGGACATCTATTTTTGCCATCGTTTCGATCCGGAGACGCCAATGGAAGAGACCGTCCGCGCCATGGATGACCTTGTTCATCAGGGGAAAATTTTGTACTGGGGCACAAGCATGTGGAATGATCAGCAGATCACTGAAGCGCAGGGGATTGCTTTGCAGGGAAATTTTTACGCGCCGGTTGTGGAGCAGCCTCTGTACAATTTAATCGATCGCAAAGAGTACGAGACAAAAATCGCTCCCATGGCAAAAAAATATGGCATGGGCATTGTTACTTTCAGTCCCCTCGCATCAGGATTTCTGACGGGTAAATACGATGACGGCATTCCAGAAAACAGCCGCATGGCGCGGCTGGAATGGCTGAAAGACCGTTACTATCAGGAGCAATTTCTCAATAAATCGCGGGCGTTCAAAAATCTCGCATCCGATTTAGGCTTTTCCCGGACCCAGATTGCCATTGCCTGGGTTGCCGCACAAGAGACAGTTTCCAGCGTCATCCTTGGCGCAACTCGCGTGGAACAATTGGAGG
>NATN01000210.1 GCA_002085355.1 Candidatus Zhuqueibacterota bacterium 4484_87
AATTCAACTTTGACGCGGCAGTGTATCTTTTTGCTTTTAGCAAAGAAATCAACTGCTGAGTTTGTTTATCAGCTTCTTCATTTTTTGATTTCAATGCCACTAAAAATTGATAACTTCTTTCCAATTGCGCATTGCCGCGCTTTTTGCTATGCAACCCTGATTCCAATTCATGCAATTTTTCTGAAATAAGCTGGGAAAGTTGTTGCTGATAATAATAATAATCCGCAGCGATTTTTTCAATCGTGGCGAGATTTTTTGTCGGCGCCGCTACCAATGCCTGACCCAGGCTAATTTCTTTTTTAATTGAATAATCTTCAAAAGAGACAACAAAATTGGATAAATTTTCATTGATTAAAGCGACATCTCTGATGTGCTCCGTAGTCACGTTTATTTTATGCAAAACAAAAAAAGAAAGACAGAGAAGAAAACAAAAGGCGCTTCCGTAAACGCCGACAAATTTTGTTCCGATCGTAACTAAATACTTTGTTTCTCCTTGAGGATCTTTCACGCGCGCGAAGTAGAGTCCCAGCCCCAGAAAAACAAATACAACTAAAATTTCTAAAATATAAAACCAGGTATTGCTTTTACTCCCTATGTCAAATTGCTGATTAGAGGGATCGGCTGAATACACCGATGATGAAAAATTATCTTCGGCGATTCCTGTCGCTGCATTCAAATCAGTTTCGACAAAGAAAACGCACACAAATGCCACAACAGCAACGAGCCAGAGCCAATGGCGAATAATCAAAGTTGCTCGTTTCATCTTGTTTCTCCTTGCTATTTAAAATCGGATTTTCTTTTACAATTATCACCCGCTATTTAAATTTCGCTTTTTTAAAATAAGATTTATCTCACAAAGAATTTTTCTTTTAAAGGTTTTGTACAGCAGCGAACTCTTCCCGCTCTGCAATTTCGATCAATTTTCCGGCATCGAGAATTAATGCAACTGCACCATTGCCCAGAATGGTCGCTCCGGAAATGCCTTCCACTCGACGGTACAATTTTCCCAACGATTTTATCACTATTTGATGCTCGCCTTCAATTTCATCAACCACGATGCCAATTTTTTGGTCATTCACAAAGGCGATAACCAGATGCTCAATTGGTGGCAGCTTACCACCAATAGAAAAATGTTCGCGCAGCCGGATGAAGGGGATAACCTCACCCCGTATTTCAAGGATATCCCGATGTTTAAATTGCACGTTCTCTTGAATATGAAATTCCTGGCAATCCTGCACCACAGAAATTGGCAAGACAAATCTCTCACCTCCTGTTTTAATCACCAGGCCATCAATAATTCCCAATGTGAGCGGAAGCCGCAAAGAAATGGTTGTCCCTTTTCCCAACTGACTTTCCACCGTCACAGTACCGCGCAAATCTTCCACATTTTTTCTGACAACATCCATTCCCACACCTCTGCCGGAAACATCACTCACTTTCTCCGCTGTAGAAAATCCTGGTTTAAAAATAAGTTGCAAAATTTCTGACGTGCTCATGGGCATATTTTCCGGCACAAGACCTTTCTCTGCTGCGCGGGCGTGAATCATTTTAGGATCCATCCCTTTGCCATCATCTGAAATTTGAATAGTAACATCAGCGCCGCTCTGAAACGCTGCAATGCGAATCGTTCCCTGACGCGGCTTGCCATTTTGCTCGCGGATTTCCGGCGGCTCAATTCCATGATCGATGCTATTCCGAATCAAATGCACCAATGGATCGCCCAAACGATCGATAATCGTTTTATCTAATTCCGTTTCGCCGCCCTCGAACTCCAGTTTTATCTCTTTGCCCAATGAGCGAGACAAATCACGCACGAGTCGTCTGTATTTGCTAAAAAGCGTACCAACAGGTATCAGCCGAATTTCCATGGCAATGTCGCGCAAACCGGCAGTCAGGCGTTCCAATTCTTCGGCGATGAGCAAATACTGACTATCGCTATTCTTCAAAACTTGCTGCGTCAAACTCGACTGAATAGTGACCAACTCGCCGACCAGGTTGATCAAATTGTCCAATTTTTCTGATGAAACACGAATCCCGGATGTTTGCTCACTTTCCTGGCTATGCCGCTTATCAACGGAATCCTTTTTTCCCTCCTTCTGCTGCAATGCTGCTTTTTTACCGATTATTTCCTTTTCCTGTAAAGAAATTTCCTCAACTTTTGCATCAAATAATTGGCAAATTTCCTTAAATGAAAGTTGATCGGATTGTTTCAACTTTTCCTTTACCCTGTCGAAATCTGCTGCGCTAAAGTCTCCATGGGAGCTGATTTCTTTGATTTGTATCTCACTTTCATCTTCAACAAAAATGAAAACATCCTGAATGGCACGAATATCCCGCGAAGTCGATAAAATTATCGTCCAATATAAATAGCATTTTTGCGGATCGAATTCGCTGAAGGGCGGTAATTTGTCATTATGAGCTATTACCGTCCCCTGCCCCAGGTCAAGTAACTCACGCAATAGCAAAACAGGGTTTGTACCGGAAAGGAATAAATCATGAGGAGGAACAAAGTGGATTAAATATAATGTTTGTTTCTTTTCTTCCACTCCACTTTTTTGTAGAACAGTAGATTTTTGGGGCGACTTTTTTCCTGCTTTATCAGGCAAAAGCTTGGCAAATTCCCGCAAAATCTGGTCAACTTTTTCTTGCTGTTTCCCCAGATCCGCTCCGGGTTTGAGTAACATCAAATTAATCTGATCGCATGCTTCCAGAGTCAAATTTATCAACTCCGATGTAATTGCCAGCTCGCCGTCCCTTACTTTGTCGTAAACAGTTTCAATATCATGGGTGAAAGCGGAAATATTGTCAAACCCAAACATCGCGCCATTACCTTTCATGTTATGCATGGCGCGAAAAACACGATCAATCAGGTCCCGATCATCAGGCCGTTCTTCCAATTCAAGCAATGTGTCCTGAACATCGTTGAGTAATTCTTTAGTTTCTTCTTTATATAATTCAATAAAGTTTTCCATAATTTTCCGCTCGCTTTAGCCCAGAACCTTTTTTACAACCGCGAGTAATTGTTCTTGCTTAAAAGGTTTCACAATCCATCCGGTAGCTCCGGCTTTTTTCCCCTCCTGTTTTTTAGTCATTTGCGATTCAGTAGTGAGCATAATCAACGGAATAAAACGGTATTTCTCGCTCGACCTGACTGCCTTGATGAATTCGATGCCGTTCATATTGGGCATATTCAAATCCACAAACGCCAGATGTATCGGCAGACCGTTCATTTTCGCCAACGCATCTTTTCCGTCTTCTGCTTCCACAACATCAAATCCAGCGTTTTGAAGCGTCATCTTCACGAACTGCCTCACACTCGGCGAATCATCAACGGTCATGATGGTTTTTCTTGGCATTAATTTACCCCTTTGAAATTAATTCGACAAAATTCAAAGCTTTCCGTTTGCATAATTGAAAAAAGAATAACAGCCAGCGATTTCCAACTGCTTTTTCACTTGCTTGTTTTCTAAACCAACAGTCTCTATTTTCTTTCCTCTTTTTCTAAAATCATTCATCAGAGAAAGAATCAATTGCAATTGCGCCGGATGCAATCGGACATCCTCGCCCATAACAATTCGCACCCCTTCGGCACTATTAATAATTTCTGCTATTTTTTCTTTCTGCTCAAGCACGTCTTCCATTAATTGCTCGCCATGAAATTCGACAATAGCGGATTTTCCTTGTTTCTTAATTCTAAAATTTCCCATAATTCATCCTCAGTATGGATATATCGTATTAAAAGCAGGACTGTGAGCTGCTTTTCCCTTCAAAGGCATGATTGCTTTATCAACCAGTCAAAAATTATACCACTCACCAGTAGCGTTATAAAAGAAAAAGCTTTGACCCAATCAATTCGCATAACTATCTGTTTATTTTTCAGTAACGAACAATGCAGAGGAAGGTTCAGCTTTAAAATTTAACAAAAAAAATTAACTGGTTCAGTGAAAAAATTTCAATTTGAAATGTGAGCTTGTTGCACGTTGAATTGGGAAATTATGAGCATTAAAAGCAGCTTTCTTTGAGGGAAAATAACAGAATCGGAAATATAACAAGTTTTCTTGAGGGATTTTGTAACTTTTGAAACTGATTAATCATTTTTTTATTGCTGCACAAAATGAACAATTTATCAAATGTTGATTTTTAGCGCTTTCTTCATTTTTTCTATGGGAGCTTTTATGCGATTCTGGCTACTGTCTGCACGCGCCTCAAAATTTTCCAGTTGCTTCAACCAATCAATCAATAGAGGCACCAATTCAGGATGTTCTCGCGCCTCGCGAGGGGTTTTATTCATCAGTATCGGTATTGGCTCATCGAGTAAATTCATATAATAATTTTCAATAAGTTTTTCACTTATTTCAATCGGCACTTCATCATTTTGTTTATTTTCTACAGGTTGCTCCTTTTCCATTTCCAATTTTTTATCAAGTTTTAACGTGTTGGTGCGCTTGTAGGCCACAGCATTTCCGAAAATCCGTTCAAAATATTTAACAGCAAAATCAACAATCTCTCGAGATCGCACTTCTAATCTGCATAATAATTGATCGACATACAAGTTTCCGATTTGCTCTACGTTCGTCGCATTGCCAAACTTGTCCAATGGCTTTGAGCTGATCATAATGCCGTTTGTCGTATCTCCTATTTCCATTGGTTTCAGTTCTTCTTCGATACCCTGCGTAATCCAGTCAAACTCATAGCGTAAAAGCTTTCGTTTCGTTCTGCTATCTTTCCTAAATTTTGTTTTGACAAATAAAAAATCAGAGTGATTTTCGATTTCTTTCAAGATGGACTTAAGGTCCTTTACCTTAAAGCGGACTTCACAAAGCTGTAACTCGCCATACCTTGTATAAATTTTTTTATTCAATTCGCCTTCCCGGATATCTCGCTCTATCTGAAAAAAAATCTCCCATCGGTCTTTCGCAAATTCGGGGAAATCATCATATTTATACTCGGACATGGCTGTTTCTATTTTTTCAATAATAAATTTCTTATCGGAAGGTTTGAAAAGGGATAAGGATCCGGTCGCATAATACTCGCCGCGAAAACGATAGCACCGCGCCCGAAAAACATCCCATTTGACGAACTTATCAGAACTCGAAATATCTCTTAAAAACCCTTCTTCTCCTGTAATAATTGACTTAATATAGCTGCCCTCTCCGGGTAATACCTCCTGGACCTCATAAAAATCCAAATGAGACACTGCTTGTACCCGCATTTCTTCGAGCTCTGATTGACTAAATCGCTCAGGATAATGTTCAATCACCCAATTCAGAAAATAATCATCCAGTTCACTGAAATAAAAATCGATAAAAAGAATATCAAACAATTGCAAGAAGGCCAATTGCTGGACGCCCTCATTTCCCGCCGCAAGTCGCCGTTTAAAATCTGCCTCGGATTCATGAAAAAGCCGCTTGATTACAACAGGAATCTTGCGCGCTAATCTCGGATTCTCAGAAAAAACATCGGATACCTTTGACTCAAAAGTTGCCATGATAATTCCCTTGCCATCTTATATTCA
>NATN01000211.1 GCA_002085355.1 Candidatus Zhuqueibacterota bacterium 4484_87
ATAAAAACTGAATTTTTTTACTCGACGCCGGCAACTTGAAACTTCGTTTGTAGCTCAGCCGCGCCGTGATGAGCGGAAAATTTTTATCAGAGAAAGATTTGTTAGCGCCGCTGCCGGCTTGTAGCGCAAGCTCATACTGAAAAGACGATGTTAATTTTCCGAAAAACTGAGCGCCGTAATCGCGCACAAATGACTCACCCAGGGCTCCATTGGGAATGAGACGATTCATTGCCTGACTGCGCTCCGCATTTGGTAGTCGATAATCCGGCTGAAATCTCTCCCAGCCGAAAGGCGGTTTGAATTGCCCAATTTTCAAATTCAAAAATTTGGCGATGTAAAATTTCAAATAAGCATGTTGCAAAAAAATGTCTGCATCTGTTGCGCTGTAATTATTTTTTTTGTAAATCACCTGCGCACACAAAGATGTTTTTTGATTTATTTGCCAATTCGCCGCCAACTTGAAACGCCGCAGGCTCCAGTGATCCTCGCTTATTTTGTTTTTTGCGTCATTTTCAATAAAACTGTAACGAAGATGAAAGTAGCTTTTGCACTTAAATTTCCCAGGCAAAAATGATGACGGCTTCGCCGCAACCGGAAAAACATTAGCGAATGTAACAACAAATAACAGTACCAAACCCCGCACAGAAATATCCTTTCCGTTCACAGAATTCCTCTCAATTTTTATTTAGCGAACTAACAGAATTGGCCGTTTACATTTTCGAACAACTTTTTCAGCCGTGCTTCCCAGCAATAGTTTCTCCGCTGTGCTGTGGCCGCGATGGCCGATCACAATCAGCGAAGCATCTACTTCATCGGCGACGGTGAGTATTTCTGCGAATGGTTCCCCTAAACGGGCAATTGTTTTTGTCCTTATGCCCGCTTGTTGAAATATTCGAGCCATCTCGTTCAATTTTTTCTCTGCTGTTTCAGTGCACTCTTTGATGAGCATTTCCTCATCGAGCGCGCTGTCGGACATAATGCTGCCATAAACAACGACACGCTTGTCCATCACATGCAGCAAAACGACCTCTTCCACACCGCAATTTTGCATGCGCAGAATGTAATCAATGCATTGCTTTGAATGCGCTGAGAAATCCGTCGGATAGAGAATTTTCTTAAACATGGCTTGCCTCATCAATTTTTCAAATTATCGACAGAGAACTAAATTAGCGCGTCCGTCAAATCCAATTAAAATAAATTTATTTTCAACCGATCAATCCCCAGATCATTTTCACCGCAATGGCGTAAAGCACAATTCCGATAATCAGTTTCACCTGCCTGCTTTTCAGTTTTGCCTGCATTAAATGGGCGCCTAGAATTGCTCCGCCAATTGAACCGATCGTAGCGAAAAGCAGCAATTGCCAATTGATATGCCCCAGCGACGCGTGACCTAAAAATCCGGCAAAAGATGAAAAAATAACAATGAAAGCCGTTGTTCCGCTCGCTTTTTTAGCATTAAAGCCGAGCCAGACCAGCACCGGCACGATAAAATTTCCGCCGCCGACGCCGAGCAGTCCACCTAAATATCCGGCGACCACACCAACGCCCATACCGTAGCCTAATTCCTGTTTTGCAGTTCGGGGTTTTTCCCGTTCTTTGGCCCGGTAAAAAATCATCATGGAACCGGCAAAAATCAAAAAGCCGATGAACAACCAGAGTAGAACTTCTCTGTTCACGAACTGGCTGCAATAGGCTCCCAGCGGGGAAAAAATAACGGCAATTATGATGATTGGGATTGCCGTTTTGAAGACAACTAACTTATATTTGACATAGGTTCGCGACGCGAAAATCATGCTGATTGAATTGAGCAGCAGCGCTACGGCCATGGCCTCGCGCAGCGGAATTCCCAGCCAATAAAAAGCCGGGATGAGAATAAATGCAGCTCCCACACCGGCGATAGTGAGCACCGTTGTAAAAATAAAAACAATGAGCGCAGCAATCAAAAATGTCACCATCACAAATTCCTTTCCTCATTTAAAATAGAACAGGATTGGCAAAACTTGTGCTCTCAAAAATCTTCTCATAATTCATCATGTCGTGTGTCGCCAATCCTGTCCACGCTCAATTTATCATAATTTTTCAAAACACGGAATGCACACCGGTTTTCCGTTCACCAACCTTGTTGTGTTCTCAAATACAATTTCATTGCAGATATCGCACTCGTGCCAGGCAAAAGTTCCTTTTGGCGGTTTGACATCCGCTTCATGAATCTCGCCAACGATGAACAAATCCTCTTCTTTAGCTTTGAGGATATTTTCCAGCAGCGGTTCCAATACTTCCGATGGAATGTCTTTGGGTTCCACTTTCTGCCGGCGTAATTCCACAAATTTCGACGCCAGACCTTTTTTCTGAAAATGTGGATGCATGACGACACGCACGGCTCTGTTCGTCTTTAAGTCAACCAAGGTAATGGCATTCTTGCCGTAATTTCTCTTCTCCGCATTGCCTTTGCCGTAAGTGCAGCCGGTTGCTGCCATAACGCCGTCTAAAAAACAGGCAGTCGCATGGGCAGGACCATTTTCGCAAACAAGATAGAGCTCTTTGTTGCTTGCCCTTTTCACACCCAACTTCTCCATCGCAGCTAATCCGGCGCGATAGCCGATGGGCATCGCCGGGCAGCGATGACCATGAAACTCAAACACCCAATCAGGAATTTGTACCATATTTCACTCCTTGTTTTCTTGTTAAATATTACCGTTAAATGACAATTTTATTTCTGTTGCCGCTTTTGGTATTCATTTTCCAATTGCTCATTCAAAGCCACGCCAACCACACAGACGCCATTCTCTCGCAAAAACAACCGTTTCTTTAGTCGCTGCAAGTCTTCTAGATATTTGCTTGCGAGATGAACTTTTAGCACCTTAAAAAATGATTTCAAAAATTCATCATTTTCATTGAGTTGATTGTACACCCAGGTCCCCTGCCTACCCGAATTGAGTACCCCAGCGTTGCGCAAAATCCCCAGCGCTTTGGAAACCGTGTATTGCGGCGATTGCAGGGAATCGACCATTTCGCAGACGCAGAGCCGCTCGCCGGATTGGACGAATAAATTGACAATTCGTAATCGTGTCTCATCGCCTAATGCTTTGAAAACTGAAACATATTCCATGGTTTTGTCCTTATTCAAATATGCCCATATTTGCATACAAGTTAATATTTTCTACAACAAAAATCAAGTGTTTTTTCATCTCAAAAGAGAAATTAGACATTTTTTTTTGAAAACCTTTGTAGAAATCGCCTTTTGGGGATTATTCAGTAGCTTGATTGCTGATGAAAATATTATTTGTCGGAGCTCTCTTGCGTTACTCTTCCTCAAATTCTGTGGGAAAACAGAAAAAGAAAATTGATTGTCAATCAAGCAAAGCACCTCACGCCAGAGAAACGCCGGAAAAATAGAACCCGAGCGCAACCAAGATTCCTATTAAAAAAATCCATAACAAATTGATTCTAAAATAACGCACTAACAGGAATGCCCCCACAGCCCAGATGTATGTCGCCGGAGAAATCAGGCTCACTTTGCCCAGGCTTAAGACAACCCAGAATAACATGCCTGTGAACGCGTTCATGACGCCTTTGATGGCAAATTGGATCCAGCGATTTTGTTTGATTTTATTGTAAATTTCAGTGACGATCAAAGTATAAAAAAAAGACGGGAAGAACATGCCAAAAGTAGCAATTATGCTTCCCCAAAAACCGGCGACCTTGTAGCCGATGAAGGTTGCCGTTATTAAAAAAGGACCTGGGGTGATCTGTCCAAAAGCAATACCGTCGGCGAATTGCTTCATCGTCAGCCAATGGTGGGAAATAACGGCTTCTTGTTGCAGAAGAGGCATAATGGTGAAACCGCTGCCAAACGCTACCGCTCCCACTTTAAACATCGAGAACAAAAGCTGCCCTAAAATGTCATGACTAACAAAACCAACCACAAAAAATCCGACAAAAACAATACCGGTGACCAGAATACCTATTATTCGATGGGAAAATTTTCCGGGGATGACTGTTGTTTCGTTTCCATTGTTCATCGGAGTTTCTATCTGCTTATTTTTTGCAGTTAACCGAAAAACAAGTTCTATCAAAACAGCAAATACAATCACGAGTAGCGCATTCACTTTGTACAATAAAAGCAAAAAGGCGGCACCCGCTATTACGGCGTTTTTTGCTTCAGTCACATAGCGTTTAGCAAAATCCAGAAATACATGAATCACGACTCCTACCACCATTGCTTCCAGCGCCAGAAATAGCGGATGTACCCAGGAAACGGATCCATAAGTGAAATATAACCAGGATAAAAATAAAATGAGTAAATACGAAGGAAAAATAAACAAAAAACTGGCCAGCGCCGCACCTCCGAATCCTTTTAACCGATAGGAGCAATAAGTCGCCAAATTGTACATGATTGGACCCGGATAAAACTGCACCATGGCAATTCCTTCATCCACTTCTTCACGCGAGAGCCACTTTTTCCCGATAATCAATGCTTTCAATTGCTGCAGGATTGCCATGCCGTAAGCAGTTAAACCGATTTTGAAAAATGCCCAGCCGAATTTTGGCATAGACGGTAATTGCTGATTAGAATTTTCATGTTTGCTTTTTTCATTTGGCACTGGTTTTTTCCTCGTTTTGTAGTTTTACTATTTACCTTTTGCAAAATTTGAAACATAGCTTCCGTTACGCGCGAAAATATGGTGATGCGAAATACCTCAGGGCTACTATTTCGGAAAAAAATCAATTAGTCAGATAAACCAAAGAGCCATAGTGATTACCCAGATTTTCATTCGCTTTCTTAATTATTTTCACAATGGTTCATTGGCTCCATAGCAGAACTGCAATACTATTTGTGTCGATATTTTGTATCTTTCGATGCACTGCCGCTGAAAATCATTAACCTATGAAAGCCTTTTTTGTTCCGGCAGCTTCACAACATCCTGCTCAATTTTTGCTGCGATTCTCTCCACATCTTCTTCATCAAAATCAAGAGTAGGTTTTTTATCCACACCCTCTTTGGCAATGACGATTTCATAACTCGGTTCAATATTTAATTTCTGTAGAATCTTTGAAGCACATTCATTAGCACAACCGTTAATCACGATCAGCTTTCTGGCTTTTTGTGCGATGGCAACATGGGGTTTGGATTCAGCCGCTACCGCCGAAAGGCAACACATCCTCGCTTTTTCGATTTCTTTGGTCAATTTTACTGCGACTTCATGCCCGACTTGACCAACTGACGCAGCACCGTCACACGCTAAAATAATATCCGCCCTTCCGCCTCTTTGCCACAGGAAGGAAGCAATTGCCAATTCTCCATTTTAGACATCGTAAAACCTCCATTGTTTTAATTCATCAGGTTTATTGTTTTAATCCGGCTAAAAAAACAAAATAATATGCATGAAACCAGTTTAGATTTTTTCTGAGCCAACAGCTTCCAAATTGGTTTCTTCCTTTTT
>NATN01000212.1 GCA_002085355.1 Candidatus Zhuqueibacterota bacterium 4484_87
GGGCAAAAACGTACTGTCGGCCGGACTCATCTCTCCTGCTGCCCAGACGTCGTCTAACTCACGGATAGCGCTGTCGGCATCTACTTCGATAAACAGTCGATATTCTCCTGCCTCTTTGGGCAGGTTCAACTGCAAAAATTTAACAAAAGAGTCCACGCGAGAAGGATTAAACTCTTGCAAAATAGCTGGATTATAACTAAAGGTATTCAAAACAACTTTTTCTTGCGCTACGTTATTGGTTAGTTTTGCTATTTTTGCTGTTACTTTGAAGGAATCAGAAACTGCTTTCCCGCCGATATTTTTCAGAGAAACTAACGGCATAACAGTAGTTCCAGGTGAATAAATTACATTCTCATTAAGAGAAGAAATATTCACTGTTAAATCCGGCTCTGCCATTATGTAAATGATTCGCCCAAATCCTTTGGTAAAATCGCCCCATCTCAATTCTCCGGAATTTTGTTCCTGGCGCATAAATGAGGGATCATCGCCATTCCCATTCAGGCATTCTTTCCTCAAATAATTATTGTCAAAATTAATCAAAATCTGCCGTAACGAATCCTGCTTCAGCGTGTCATCATGCCAGATATATTTGTTTGACTGTATCAAGGAATCGACATCAGGGATGCTGCTAATAAAATTTAAGTTATCCGGGAAATTATCAATAACCTGAACATTGTGAGCCGTGACGACCTGGCATTTATACCTGATAATAAAAACGCCCTGTTCGCCGGGATAATATACCCTATCTGCTTTATTTACATATTTCGATACTGAAAAGTTAGGCGATTTTGCGATCTGCATCGTCCATATTTCTTCAGATCTTGGAAAATATTCATTATTCCAGGTGTAAAGCTCGAAATAAAAGATGAGATTTGTTGAAAATTGGACAGAATCAATTTTGAAGGTTATATTTAATTCATAAGGAGATTCATCGACATTATTTGTTGGAATTAACTCCTTGAGATAAATAATCAAAGAATCCATCTTGTTTTTGTACTGTGGATTTTCAAAGACCTCTGTTCTCTGCCTGAAATAGACAGAATCGTCCCCGGTGACTGACTGAAACCAGCAATACAAATTATGCCCAACGCCCTTTTTCAGTACATTTGGTGCGAGCATGTGTATTTTCAAACTATCTATTGTGCTGCCTGTCAGATTAGCAATCTTCAGATGAAGCGTCTCAGTGCGATTATCGTAAGTCTCGGTTGAGCCGGAGACATCAATAACCAATCCCTCAGCAGGCTTGGTAACATTATCTCGATTCATCGAAGATTGCAACGAGAAATTTTGTTGGGCGAATAATTGTTCTCCATATTGAAAAAACGAAAAGATCAAGAACAGAAAGATGAGAGTGATTCGAAAAACATTTCGAAATTTTTCCATTTTTCCTCCCCATGAATGAAATGTGGCGTTGAGTAAATGCGGTGAGATGAGTTCATTAAAAATGATTCTCTGTGGCAATTCAATTTCAGGCCCGATAATTATCTTTTCAATTTTCGGATCAGTTTCCGTTCTGTGAACAGACGATTTTCATAGATGTATTTTAAAAGCAGTCTTTCCCAAAGAAGCAAGATTATAAATATAGCAAGTTCTTATCGCCTTTTCGCAATTCAACAACAATATAAATATTGTTATTTAGTTTGTCAAGTATTTTTTTCAATTTTTTAATTTTTTTTAACATTATATATTATTTGTGCTCATTATTCTTTTTTATTTTAATAAGTTACGATTTATTTATACTTTTCTCATTATTTAATTTAAAATTAGTGCTAAAAATAAACCAATTGGAAAATCATTTCATTAATTTTTATTTTCACGGTAATCATTTCATCAACTATTCTGATTCTGTTGAAAATCTTAATAAGATAAAAAGGGAAATTTACTCGTAGAAAATGACTGAGCCAATGGGCATCAAGGGACTCAAAACAATGCAGATTTATCAACAAGCAGGTTGGGACAGACAGATTGTCGTTGGAATCAATGAATGTTCGATTTAAAATCTGGGGATTAGCAATTTTTTCGTATGCTTCAGGCAGGCTTATTCTTCAATGCGGATTCCGAGTGATGCTAATTTTCGATATAGCGTGGCTTCTCCGATGTGCAAATCCTGTGCGGTTTTTCCCCTGTGGAAATTATTTTTTTTCAGGACGCGCAAAATGAACTCACGTTCAAATTTTTCCGTGGCTTCTTTTAAACTCAATTCAGTTGACAACATCCCGCTTTTTTCGTCTGTCGAGATTTCCGGCGGCAGATCGTCCAGCGTGATCATTTCTCCCTGGCAAAAAATCATGGCGCGTTCAATGACATTTTGCAGTTCACGGATTTCGCCTTTCCATTTTCGATTCATAAAAAGCTGCATCACTTCCGGATCCACACCGCGGACGTTTCTGTTCATTTGGCCACGAAAATTTTGAATAAACTGATTGACCAGAAGCGGAATATCTTCCGGCCTTTCAGACAACGAAGGTAGTTTGATATGAATAATGTTCAGTCGATAAAAAAGGTCTTCGCGAAAGCTGCCCTTTTTTACTTCTTCGGCAAGATCGCGATTGCTGGCAGCAATGATGCGTACATCCACTTTCTGAGGTTGATTGCTTCCGACAGGAATGATTTCTTTTGACTCAATGGCACGCAGAAGTTTTGCCTGGATATTGATGGGGACTTCACTAATTTCATCGAGAAAAAGCGTGCCTTTTTCCGCTGCCTTAAAAAAACCTTCCGTGTCCGCAATTGCGCCGGTGAACGCCCCTCTTTTATGACCGAAAAGCTCACTCTCGAACAAAGTTTCTGACACGGACGCGCAATTCAATGGCACAAACCTGCCTTTTGTCCTCGGGCTGTTGAAATGAATGGCGCGCGCGACAAGTTCTTTACCTGTCCCACTGTTGCCGGTAATGAGAACATTCGCGCTGGTCTGACTGACCTGACGGATGATTTGAAATACCTGCTGAATAGCAGCGCTCTTGCCCACAATGTTATCAAATTTATATTGACTATTAAGTTCTTGGCGTAGTGCCTGATTTTCAGCGGCAATTTCTTTATGCTGAAGTAATTTGGAAATTTTCAAATAAACATCTTCAAAATTCAACGGCTTGATCAAATAATCAAACGCCCCTTTGCGCAATGCTAAAATTGCGGTTTCCATCGATGCATAGGCAGTAATGATGATGAATGGAATTCTCGGGTTAAATTCAGCGACTTTTTCCATCAATTCCAGCCCGTTCATTCCCGGCATGGAGATGTCAGAAATTACGGCATCGAAATCCGCTCCGTCCGTGACGATCAAATCCAGTGCTTGCTCAGCAGTGGAACATTGTGTGCACTGATAACCGCGATTGGATAGTACAATGGTCAAAGATTCCAGCAAAATTTGATCGTCATCGACGATGAGTAATTTTTCATTCATCTGCTATTTCATCCAAGTCTTTCAAAATTGGTAAAATAATATGAAAGGCAGTTCCCTGATTTTCTTCGCTTTCTACCACAATTTCGCCGGAAAACCCCCTCACAATATTGTAGCACACCCAGAGTCCGAGGCCTGTGCCTTTCCCCGGTTTTTTAGTTGTGAAAAACGGTTCAAAAATATGATCCTGATATTTTTGCGGAATACCGACGCCGTTGTCTATGACTCTGATGATTATTTTTTCGCCCACAAGTTGAGTTGAAATCGAAATTTCGCCATCATTTCGCCCATCCAGAGCATCACCGGCGTTCAGTAAAATATTAATCAACACTTGCAACAACTGGTCAAAAGACGCCCTAATCATGGGCAAACGGGGCAATAAATCTTGTTTGATTTTGAAATGCTTCAATCTTTTGTCGTACCGAACAATGTGCAGCGCCTCTTCAATCACTTGATTGACCGACACTTCTTTCACATCAGTGGAAATCGGTTTGGAAAAATTCACCAGTTCGCGCACAATTCGGGCGATACGATCGATTTGTTCGCGGATTATTTTCAGCTTATCCTTGTTCCATTCATCGTCACTGCGCTCGTAAAGTAACTGTGCCAGAGAAGAAATTGCCGTCAACGGCGAGCCAACTTCATGGGCGATACCGGCTGCCAACTGTCCCACAGCGGATAATTTCTCCGAATGGATCAGTTGCTGTTCCAGCCGCCGCTGCTCTGTAATATCATGCGCGATCACTGAACTGCCGCGATAATTTCCTTTTTCATCCCGAATGGCTGTCCGCGTAATACGCAGCAATAATTTCCTGCCATCGTGAGTGATGCGCTCAGTTTCCCAGTCTTTGACAAAGCCTTTTTCTTTGACAATTTTATTGATCAACTCAATTTCCTGTCTCGATTTATCATCATTGGGAACAATGAGCGAAATATGCTTGCCAATCATTTCATCAGCGCTGTAACCGTACATCTGCGCAGCCTGTTTATTCCACATTTTCACGCAATCGTTTTCGTCCAGCACAAAAATCGCTTCTGCAGCATCATCAAAAATATTGGAAAGAAATCGCTGATATTCTTTGAGCGAATCTTCGCTCTTTTGTCTTTCCGTTACATCATTCAACAGCACATTGACGCCGATAATGTCGCCTTTTTCTTCCCGAAGCGGAGAAATTTTGAAATCAATGATTCTTTTCCCCATGCGCAACGATTGATGTGATACAGATTGTAATTCAAACGACTCTCCCGTGCGTAGCGTCTGCTCAAATCTTCCAAAAACACCTTCTTCTTTCAATGCAGGAAACAGTTCGATTATTGGCTTGTTCAAAACTTCACTTTCCTGAACGCGATATATTTTTTCCAGGCCGCTTCCCCAATAAATGATGCGCAAGTCCCGATCCAAAATGAACAATCCGATGTCAGAAAAATTGACCTCACTGCGAAGCAGATCATTCGCTTTTTCAAACAATTTTTTCTGACCGGCAAGTATCTCATTCTGAAATCCGTGATAACGTTTCAGAGCAATGAGCAGCGCTTTCTCAAACCTTTCCGAAAAAGAAACCAGATTTTTCCATACTTCTTCGCTCTGTTCAAAATAATCAAACGCTAATTGACAAATAGCGCGTTTCATCACCACCAGTTCGTTGAGAAAAATGCTCACCCATGAAGAATCTTCAAAACCTTTGCGCAAGATAAAGTCATCGATGGTTTTTTTAAGACTGCTATCTTTTTGCTGGCTCAACAAAATGAAAAAGTCAAACAGCGTATTTTCATCAATACCCTGAAATGGGACATGTTGTTTCTTTTTCAGTTTTTCTCGCCATAAAGCTAATATTTTTTCTCGTGAATCGCGCAAAAATTGCGTCATACTCGTAGTCATCAATCGCCTCTCACTAAATCACAGCTTTCAAATAATAATATATCATAATAAATGAAACCGTTGTTTTTAAAACCGTGCCCAACAACGTCCCTAACAATGTCCCCCAACCTGCCCGCAACGCATCTTTTCCGCCTTTGCCAATCATAAGCTCGACAACGAC
>NATN01000213.1 GCA_002085355.1 Candidatus Zhuqueibacterota bacterium 4484_87
AATTGCGGCTGTGAGGAAAAAAGTACAGCCCTATTAGAGAAAATAGCAAACCGCCCCGCCGGAAGCCGGCGTAACAGAGCGAGATTGGACCTGATAATACAAACAATACGACAAGGCAATCTGCACAAGAAACAGTATCACGCACTATGCCGGCGATTAAATGAGCTAATCGCTGACTGTCCGGGGAAAAATGAAACTGACAGTCGACTCCGGGCAGAGGCAATAACCATATATTGCCGGCTACTTCTGGAATCAGAATACGAGAACGCATCTCAAAAGGTTTTGGACATCTTAAATAAGGCCGAGACCGACTACGACCCAAATCTGAACGTTCTCAAATCGACAGCCCTACGGCGGACAGGCAAATTAGACGAGTCGGTTCGTTGCCTGCTTAAGGCAATCAAGCCGGGCTGTTGCGACTATGCCGGTGAAGCGATGGAGTTACTTTTGGAAGTTACAGAAAAAATCGACCGGTTTGAAAAAGATTTAAGCTTTATGAAAAGCTGCAAAAAGTTGGCTCAATTCTGCTGCGATTGTCTTGAAGGGCAATTGAAACAAAGAGCGGGCTTATTCTTAATTGAAACATCTGTTTTTTCGGCAACAAAAACGGAAAAAGAGTTGTCCGGTTTTGAACAGATGCTTCATAATATAGCCAAAGCCGGTTTTAGCAACGATATTGACTTTATTCGGTGCAGGGCAAGAGTGCTTGCCGAAGAGGGTAAATTTCAAAAAGCTGCTGAACTGTGGTCTGAAATATGTGCGGTACGAAAAGAAGAATCGGCTTCGTCAAACAGTCGAAGCTGGAAATGGTGGCGAGCCAAGTTTTATGAACTTGCCTGTCTGGCTAAATGGCCGCAGACAAACAAACAGCAGCTTCGACATACCATCGAAATACTTGAAAATAGTTTCACCGACATTCCGCCGTTGTGGTCTGAAAAACTGAGCTTACTAAAACAGACGCGGAAAACTCCCAGTGAAACTGGTGGCTAAATATTATTGATAAAAAGAAAACCGAATGCTAAAATCGATAATCAATTGATAGTGAATTTTGAGAACAGGAAAACAAAAATGGCCAAACGAACAAATAGCAGAAAACCCAGGGCAATTTGCAGCTTTTGCGGCCGAGCGGCAGGTAAGGCCAATACCTTCATCGAGGGACCGAACAACGTTTTTATCTGTCCGGAATGCGTCGATTTATGCCACAACATCATCCGTCAAAGCCACAAATCCATCGGCAGCCCAGCAATCAGTCTCAAAGAAATGCCCAAGCCCAGAGAAATAAAAGAATATCTCGACCAGTATGTAATTGCCCAGGAACATGCTAAAAAATATCTCTCCGTTGCGGTGCATAATCACTACAAGCGTCTTCTGCACACCGACAGCAACGACAGCGATGTTGAAATTGACAAATCTAATGTTCTGCTAATCGGCCCAACCGGCTCGGGCAAAACGCTGCTCGCCCGCACACTTGCTCGCTCTTTGAAAGTGCCGTTCGCAATATGCGACGCTACTACCGTTACCGAAGCCGGATACGTCGGAGAAGACGTTGAAAATTTCCTGCTGCGATTAGTGCAGGCCGCCGACTATGATATAGAAGCCGCCCAGCGAGGCATAGTATATGTAGATGAAATCGACAAAATCGGCAAGACAAGCCAAAATGTTTCGATTACCCGAGATGTCTCCGGCGAAGGTGTTCAGCAGGCGCTGTTAAAGATGCTTGAAGGAACAATCGCCAACATTCCGCCGCAGGGCGGAAGAAAACATCCGGAACAATCCTACATACAAATCGATACCACTCACATTCTGTTTATATGCGGCGGAACTTTTGTAGGGCTGGAAAATGTCATCAAAAAACGACTTGGCAAACAAATGATAGGGTTTGATTCGGAACTGACAGGCCAAAGCGACGAAAAGGCCGAGTACAGTGATATAATCGGACAGGTGATACCGGAAGATGTCATCGAATACGGAATGATTCCTGAAATGGTGGGACGATTGCCGGTGATTACCACGCTGTCGGCACTCGATGAAAATGCGTTAATAGACATACTGACCAAGCCGAAGAATGCGCTCGTCAGGCAGTATCAAAAGTTCTTCGAGATGGAAGAGGCCGAACTCGAATTTACAAAAGACAGCTTACACGCGCTGGCACAAAAAGCTCTCAAGCGAGACACCGGCGCCAGGGCATTGCGGGCGATTACCGAGGAGCTGATGGTTGATTTAATGTATCGACTGCCCGAAGAGCCAAAGCCCGGAAAGTACGTAATCACCCGCGACATTGTCGAAGGCAAAGCTGAGCTGTCCACAGCAAAGCAAAAAATCAAAAAGGAATCGGCTTAAGAGGACACCGGCGTGGATAAAACACGTGCAGCAAGAAATCGAACGATAACGCTCAGCCAGCCGGAAAGAGAGTACTATCGAGAAGAGTTACTGCGCATTTCCAAGCCGGTGGCAACAAACACTATTGAGAATAAAATGGTGAACAATGATATTTTTGAAATCCTCGACTTCCTGCCTTCAGGCGTAGGTGTAGGATTACGGTGAATCCCAGCACCGGAAACCTTTGGACCGTATATCGGTGTGGGGCTATCATCAATAGCTGCAAGAACAGTATTTGTGTTTTTGTAAGTTCTGTGTATCACAATCTCAAACAATTTGGTCGCTATATTTTCAGTTTTCCTGGCTTTGGCAAAGGACATGGCTGTGAATATCGTTTCCAGTCGCTATGCTGAGCGTTGATGCAGGACAGAGCTAAGAGCGATGATGATTACTTGCCGGTAGTTTGGAAAAATCCATTTAGTCAACATTGGCTCTCCTTTCCAAATGTTTCTTGTTCTAAGGAAAACATCGGAAGGGTGAGCCATTTTTGTTTAAAGCATCAGTTGTTAAAAAGCTAAGCTAATGTCAATTTTCTTGGAAAGTACAGTCAATAATCAATTATCATTTATTCACAGCCAGTCTGTGTTATCTTTGCCTTTCAGCAGCATCTTAAATGTATTACGGCCTATAGGTATGTTATAGTCATAAGAGGCCAGAACGCGGCCGTTCCTGACATTGATAATTCGTGCGGTAAGATAGACCCTGCTCGAGGCCACGGCGTAACTGCCTACGACCACGGCTTGTGCGCGATGCTTGGTGCTGATTTCCGCCATTTCACGGGAGAGCAGGAATTCGCCAGAACCTTCCTTTATGAAAATGTTCGTCCGCAACTTCAACTCTATAGTGGAATAGCCCTTTTGGTTTAATCGCGATGCGATTTGTTCCGATACAACCCTTCCAAACGTTGAGGATTCGTTCAGGTCATCAAGATTTACAAAGCTTGCCACCAGAACAGGATTGTCTTTATCGAGTTTGACATTGAGCTTGCGAATTAGAGAATCCGCTGCCTTATAATTGGTGTTCATAATATCAGCGTCTTTAGTGAGCTGTATATTTGTTTCCTTTAGGCGCTTCTGCATCTCGGAGATAATCTCAGCGGCTATCATTCGGACTTCGTGGTTGGCGTTTGCAAGTTCTGCTTTGTTATTTATTTTTTGTATTTCTGCCGTAGTACGGGCTTTTTCAATTTTCTCCCTGTTATATTCGGATACACAGCCGGCAAGAAATAAAGCACTTACCATTGCAAGTACCAGCGATGTAAAAATAACATGTTTGTACTTAATCATCTGCTAACTACCTCCATTATCTTTCCCTGCATTGCGTAATTACTGTCCCACAACGGCGTATTAACATAATAGGTGCCTGTGTGGCTGGTTACATATACTTCTCCGCTTTTTACTGATGTTGTGATTACGACCTCGTACCGCGAAGCTTCAATACCTACGTAAGCTCCGTCCGCGCTGCCGGCGAGAACTCTGCCGATTTTACTGACCACATCCGCCGAGCGGACGGGACGGTCGGCATGCTTGACCAACTGTATATCGAAAATCATTTGCAGAACCGCTGCGTCGGCATTGTCAACGATATTATAGCCGGCATTGACCAACTCCGAAATCAGGTAATTCTGGTATGCCCTTTTGAATGGTATTGTTACGAGCCGGTCGGATTCGGCTGTCGGGGTCAAAGGTTTGGTCGTCGTAAAAATAGTTGTGTCTTCTTCATTCGGAACGTAGAACTTCGGAACTACGTATATCGGCGTGTCGCTGCAAATCTTCTGGCTTTGGTTTAGCTGTTCGACAACATCAGCAGCCAATACGTCCCAGTGGTGAGCCGCCTGCATCTTTTGCTGCTCGGTGTATTCGTAATTGGTGGCAACCGGTATTTGCGTTGTACAGGATATCGCCGATATCGAAGCAAGTAACAGTAATGTTGTTAGTGTGCATTTAGCAATCATACCAATATCTCCTTTTTAAGAAATTTCACCCGTTAAAATGTCCTCCTAATCTATCGTGCGTGTGCTAAAAGAGAGATTAGATGTAAAAAACATAATATACAAAATTTCCCTTGGAATGTCAAGTTTTTTTTGATTTTGAACCATCCCGATTTTACCCTCGAAGTGTTCCCGATTTTATTAGGGCTGTTATCGTGGTAATTATAGGGCTTAAATAGGGTGCTGAAGTGAACAAACTGGATATTTTGGTAGTATAGAACTAACAGGCGTAAAATCAGCGGACAGCCACAATAAATTCGTGGACAAAATCGGAACTAAAAAAGTTAAGCGGAAAGGGTGTTAAGCCGATAAATTTCATCAAGGAGGCAGAGTGTTTTGACTATTTAGCTTTTTTTGGGGGGGGTAAGGGCTCGGTGTTTTTGGGAATTTTAGTAATATGAATCAGAAGTCCAATTCAGCATTTGGCATACGGCGTTCAGCGTTCAGTAGCTCGTCCATTGTTCTTTTACTGTCTGCTGTTCGTTATCCGCTGATTTCTGCTTTCTGTCTTTTGTTTTTGGCAGGTTGCAACGACCTTTTTTTTAACCCGACGCAAATAGGTAGGTTCCGTCCCGTCCCCGCGGTAAATGTAATACTGGATTCATTGGGCGTTGCAGAGGAAGCACCGTCGGCCTGGGATGGGGCGGAAGACCCCAAGCCGGCAGATTGTATTGTGACGGAGACCGACTATAGATTTGGGCCTGGTGACACTGTCAGAATATATGTTTTCGAATTGTTTCAGGAAGGAGTTCCATTTACGAACGATTACACTGTTACCGAGACCGGTAAAATATCCATACCTGAAATTGGGGTGGTCGAGGCGGCTGGTTTGACCGAAACCCAACTCGAAGAGGAAATCAGGCAAATTCTTTCGCCGAGTGTGCTGAGGGACCCACTGGTGAGTGTAACTTTGCTCGGCTCACAACATCGTGTATTTTCAATACTGGGGGACGCCGTGCCGGCTCCGGGCAGATACGGTATTCCACGGTACGATTATCGGCTAACAGACGCCCTTGCCACAGCAGGGGGGATAAGCCAGTTTAACGTAAGCTATATTTATGTTTCGC